>CAYRMJ010000001.1:0-48561 GCA_964425415.1 uncultured Thermoplasmata archaeon
ATCGCCACGCTTGCAACGTGGAGGTCGCGGGTTCAAATCCCGCCCGGTCCATTCCTTCGGAATGTCCCAGGCTTACTCGCAACGTTTTGCTCGTCCCGCCCGCTGACCATGGTACATAAATCAGAGTCTTGTTCTTCTGTAGGCGCACATTCTTTCCTTAAATATTTCGCGCAAAAGGTTAAAGTAAGTGAGACTTATTTGATATCATGCGCGCTCTATTGGTCGTGGACATGATTCATGACTTTGTGGATGGAAAATACGGAAGTGAATCAGCGAAGGCGCTCGTTCCAAAAATTCGCAAAATTATAGAGAAATTAAGAAGCGAAGGAACAGTTATTGTTTATTTGAAAGATGCCCATGATGGCAAAGATCCTGAGCTCTCTGTTTGGGGTGAGCACGCCATGCGGGGCACAGTCGGGTCGGAAATTGTAGAATCACTCTCTCCTGCAGAAGGGGACATTGTTGTTGAAAAGCACACTTACGACGGTTTTCTGTTCACAGATTTGCACGAAACTTTGCAGAAGAGAGGAATAAAAGACGTGTTTCTATGTGGAGTTGCAACGGATATATGCGTTCTTCACACAGCTTTTGGGGCCTTTGCCAGAGGATACAATGTGAATATTATCTCAGATTTATGTGCGGGAACATCCGAGGATATGCATAATAGAGCGTTGAGTTACATGCGAGATATTTATGGTGCAAAAATTTTGGAGAGTGAAAGCCTATGAGATTTCACATTGCTTCAGAAGGAGAGATATTGGAAGGAAAAACTACCGATGTATATTTTGTGAGAACAAAGGACATACTGGAGAGAACACATAAATCAAGAAGGGTGTATGCGGAATTTACAGTGATGAATCCACCATATCCGTGGGTGGTGTTTGCTGGGTTAGATGAAGTCTTGAATCTAATGAAAGGTAGAAATGTTAACATTTACGCCATGCCAGAAGGCACCGTATTCAAAAGCAGAAGCGTGGACGGAGTGCCTGTTCCTGTCATGGCAATTGAAGGAGATTACAAGGATTTTGCAGTTTTTGAAACCCCCATTTTGGGTTTTATATGTCAGGCTTCGGGAATAGCCACAAAGAGCGCAAGAATGCGAATTGCTGCTGGAAATCGTTTGTTATTGTCCTTCGGTGTGAGAAGAATGCATCCGGCAATTGCGCCCCTTATTGACAGAGCATCGTATATTGGAGGTTGCGACGGAGTTTCAAGCATAATAGGTGCTGAGCATATTGGAAAAAAGCCAAGCGGTACCATGCCCCATGCCTTGATAATTGTGCTGGGTGAGGAGCAGGCATGGAAGTATTTTGACGATTTTGTATCGGAGGATGTACCGAGAATTGCACTCATAGACACTTTTGGCGATGAGAAATTTGAAGCTATTAAAGCTGTGGAGAGCGTAGAGAATCTCTCTGCTATAAGGCTTGACACGCCCTCCTCCAGAAGAGGAAACTTTGCAGACATAGTTAGGGAGATTAGGTGGGAATTAAAGATACGGGGCAAAGAAAATGTAAAAATAATAGTCTCTGGGGGTCTTGACGAGGAGCAGGTATCTGAGTTGAGAGATATAGTTGATGGGTTCGGAGTTGGCACATCAATAAGCAACGCTAAAACAATTGATTACGCCATGGATATCGTTGAGGTTGAAGGAACACCTATTGCCAAGCGCGGTAAATTCTCCGGAAGAAAGAGAGTTTTCAGATGTAAAGATTGCGGAGAGTACCATGTGTCCCATGAAGAAGAGCTCAAAAAGTGCAGTAAATGCGGGGGCGAATTGGAAGAGATGCTAAAACCTATAATGGTGAAAGGGGAAATAATTACTGAATATCCATCGGAGGAATCAATAAGAGAGTATGTAATTGAGCAACTGAAAATGTATGAAAAGAGCTTGTAATTTTTTTACTTTCCGCCTCTTCTCTCCTTGGCTTTGGGGCGCAGACCCTTGTAGCCGCATCTCCTGCACCTAGTTGCACTTGGCGGATTTCTAGCGTGACATTTCATACAAATTTTCTTGTTGAGCAGTCTATCAACAGCCTCTTGGAAGGTCATGGTGGAGAGGATTGCCACAATATATATAAGGATTGCGAAATCGCAGAGAAGCGAACTCTCAAAAAATTTTAAATATCTAAATCCATTGGACAAAGCAAATGAAAACGCCCAAAATTTGGAAAGTGTGCGTAATTGGTGATAAAGACGTGGGTAAAACTTCACTGATTAAAAGATTCGTTTACGATACCTTTTCCGATGAGAAGGAAGAATCTCTGGAAAGTCGCGCTTACAAAAGGAAGATGGATAACATCACCCTTATGGTGTGGGATGTGAGCGTTTATGAGGAGCATATTGATCGTATTTTGAACGGTGCAAGGGTTATTTTAATAGTGGGCGACATAACTCGCGGGGAGACTTACGGCACCATGCGCGAAATTGCGAAGTTTGTGAACGGGCACCCCGGAATGAAAATTTTTGTGGGAAACAAAAGCGATTTGAAGTATAAAGCTGAATTCTGGAAAGATGAGCTTGATGAATTATCCGGCTCAAACAACGCGCCGTATTTTGTGGTGAGTGCAAAAACGGGAGAGTATGTGGAGGATATGTTTAAATTCATCGTTAAAAACGCGTGATGAAAAATTTTATAGTTGGCGCCGCATGACGGCTCACGGTGATTTGAGATGCACAATGAAATAAAAGTTGCTCCATCAATTCTATCTGCAGATTTCGCTCATCTTTGTAGTGAGCTTGAAAAGTGCGAGAAGGGTAATGCGGACATGATTCATCTTGATGTGATGGACGGGCATTTTGTTCCAAACATCACATTTGGTCCTGTGGTGATAAAAAGCATAAGAAAATGTACCAAGCTTCCGTTTGATGCGCATTTGATGATTGAGAGGCCAGACAAATACATAAAAGACTTTGTGTCGTCTGCAGGAGCAGATATAGTGACTGTTCATAGAGAAGTGTCAGTTGATTTTGATAATGTATTTCGCAAAATTAGGAACTATGGCGCAGAGGTGGGAATAGCTCTGAACCCAGACACTCCATTTGATAAGGTGAAGGATATGCTGGAAAACGTTGATTATCTCCTGATAATGTCCGTTTATCCGGGTTTCGCTGGGCAGAGGTTCATTCCAGAAACAATTGAGAAGATTAAAGTTGCGAGAAAGTACATTGATTCGGAAGGTCTTAATGTGAAAATAGGGGTAGATGGGGGAATAAAGCACACTAACTACAGAAAGGTAGTTGATGCGGGAGCGGATATTTTGGTGGCTGCAAGTGCCATATTCCGTGGCGACATTGTGAGAAACATCAAAGACTTTAAAAAATTCAGAAAAAATTAAATATCGGATTTCCATCACATCTCAAAAGGGCCCGTGGTCTAGTGGTTATGACGTCCGCCTCACACGCGGGAGGTCCCCGGTTCAAATCCGGGCGGGCCCACTGTTTTAAGTAGAAAAAAGTAAAATAGATGATTTCATTACTTTTTTGATGCGGTTATATGCTCTTATCTTCATACTGCTGCTGGCGATGGGATCTGCCCGGGGGGTGGGAGCAGCATATCATACCATCACATGCGATGGAAACATGAGCGACTGGAGCGATGATGAGAGTATGGGCACAATTAATTCTGCCACTTTTTATGTAACCTTTGACTTTGCCAACTTGTACTTTGGCTTTCACAGGGGGAGTACAGATAATGATATGTTCATTGCAATTGATGTGCGAGATGGAGGGAGCAACAGGAGTATAGACTGGTATGGAGAACACACACTCCCCTTTAAAGCTGATTTCTACGTGGCTATTGAGAATAAAAGCTATGCATATTTGAAGGAGTACGAAAACGGCACATGGACGGATATTTATTCTCTATCATCTCTTGGAGGCTATGTGGAGGATTGGAACGTTAATATAGAGCTAAAGATACCCCTTAAAATATTGGGCTATCCACAAAGAGTTAATATGATTGCCTATGGACAGTGGGAAAATGCCGTGAATGTGTGGGCAGTATGGCCAGTTACAAATCCAATGGGCATGGGCACTCAGAATTTCACCAATTACATTTCTCTGCCAGTGAAAGAGGGTATAAATCCTTCTGACTACAAATATGGAGTGAATTTCCCCAAGCCCAAATTCAGAATTGATGGATATCTTACGGATTGGAGTGGTGATGAAAACCTCACTAAGATTGATGACAGCCCTGAAGACTCCGCAGGTGACAGAAAAAATGTTGTTGAGAATGAGCTGTATGAACTATACATAACATGGGATGCAAATTATCTCTACCTGGGATACGAATACCGAACAGGAGTGTGGGGAGATAGTGTTTACGATAACGGCACGATGGTTTTCATTGATACGGGAACAGAAAATGGTACAAACACAATGAAAAACATGAATGTCTGGCCAAGAAAAATTGAGTTCGCAAACTTCAAATGCGACTACTTTTTTGGCGAGTGGGACGGAAAGCCCGGAAATTTTTATCATGTGATTAAAAGAAATTTTGCAGAGGATATCTCATCGCAGGTTATTTTTGCATCCACAGGAGGAAATGGTGTGCGTGGAGATGTAGAGATTGCCATACCATGGAAAACGCTATATGGTGATAAATACAGAGATAAGATGTACAATATATCTGGAATTAAAATCTCTGCGGCGGTGGTTGGTCACGACAACGAGACCGTTTTAGACACTGTTCCGGATGTTGGCGATGTGACAAAGGACACAAACTTTAAGGATGATTGCACAATTGATTACTTCTACACATCAGGCAAGATTTTCACTCCTCCTTCATTAAGTATTGAGAATGTTAGCTACGAAATTAAAAACTCCACCCTTACCATTTCGTGGATAACCAATCATATGAGTAAGTGTATGTTTAGTTACGAATCCGGGGGTGCAGAGATCAACAAATCATTTAACTATTCAAAAAATTTCAGATACATATTGCAGAATGTTGGTAGAGAATTCAATATAACAATTGAGGCATGGGATGTTTATGGAAACCACGTAATTAAAACAATAACCGTCAAAAATGAGAGTGAAAATGGTACTGCCACTAACACCACCTCTTCCAATAATGTGAATCTCTCGCCTGTGTGGTACTCTGTAATAATGGCATTGGGAATAGTAATCGTTGGGGAAACCTACATATGGAGGAAGAAAAAATGAGAGAAATGTCTTATGTGCTCATAATAATCGTCGTTTTATCCAGCATACCAGTGGTTCAGGCAACCACACCTCACACCATAAAGTGCGATGGTGATTTGAGTGATTGGAGTGCTGATGAGTTTTTAGGTAACGATTCTGGAAAGAGTGCGTACCTCACATGGAATGAAACCTCAATGTTCTTGGCGTGGAATGGAACTGCGTGGGACTCTGAAGGTGATTTGTTTGTGTACTTCAACACAACGTCCGGAGGAACAAACGAAACGAAGGCATGGAACTCACAATCAAAGCACATACTTCCATTCAAAGCAGATTATTTTTTAGCCGTTGAGAAGGGTTTTGATGTGCATCTTTACTCATGGAGTGGTAGCTGGACAGAAACAACATACTCTGGAAGTAACTACATTGGCTGGTCCGAAAACAAGACCACTGAAATTGAAGTACCTTTAAGAGACTTAGGAAATCCAAAAGTCGTGGATGTACTTATATTTGCACAGTGGGAATATGAGGATAGGGTGTGGGCTTCTTTTCCAACCAACAATCCATCTGGAAATTCACTGCATGTGCATTTTTATTCATACTATCATTTCAATATAGAAGATGGAGTGCATCCTTCGCAGGCTCCCATTATCACTACAGTCAATGAAACGAGACCGCCAGAGCTTGATATTCTCCATCCGATGGAAAATGAGGTGATAAACACTACCTCATACACAATATATGCCACTGCATCTGACAATACCGCTATTGATGCCCTCTATGTGAGCATTGACCATGGGAGAAAAGTGCAAATGTATGGACTTGGTAACTCCACATGGAAATATGAGTGGACAGGATACACTAAAGGATTGCACAATATTGAAATATATGCTTATGATGTGTGTGGAAATGTAGCAAAAAGAGAGGTGAATGTAACCTATGAGGGAGGAAACGGAACAAATCCAAACGCCATAAATTTAGCTATAATCTGGCACATGCATCAGCCCCTTTACAAGGATTTATCCACAGGTAAATATCTGGCCCCATGGACTCGTGTTCACTTAGTGCAGGAGTATGTGGACCATGCTTTCATTTTGAAAGAGCATCCCAATATGAAAGTAACAATTAATTTTGTACCAGCCCTTTTGTATCAGATTGAAGATGTGGCTCATGGAAATCTCACATACAAAAACGGAAAGTACATTCTGGAAAATTACACAGATCCGCATCTTGAACTGGCCCTTAAAACTCTCAACTACGGAGTTAGCTCTCTATCTCAGGATGAACGAAGCAAAATAGAAACGGAATTTTTCTGGATTGCAGATTGGGTATTTCACGATACAGACCCTCTCAACAAATATTACAAATCTCTGGCAGATAAGGTGGATAAGGGAGAAAAGCTAACCAATCAAGAAATTTTGGACCTTGAAGTATCTTATTTCCTATTGCAGATAAGCAAACCTCTTATTGAGGGAAAGTACGGTGCGCAGTACAAAGACTCAAAGCTGTGGAGCATGCTGAATAGTACAGGCAACTTCAAAAAAGAGGATCTTGCCTACGTGATTCAGAAGCAGTTTGAAATTGCAAGAATAGTACTTCCAATTTACAAAGGAATAAAAAATGCCGAATTTACGTGCTCCCCATACTATCATCCCATACTTCCGCTCCTTCTGATGCCAGGATGGGTAGGTCAGCAAAGTGGAATACATGTGAGAAAGGGTGTTTGGTACAACGATACACTGTGGCAACTCAATGCAGGTCGTGAGGAATTCAAAAAAATATTTGGATATTATCCCGTTGGATTGTGGCCATCTGAGGAGGCAGTATCACAGAGAGTGATAAAGCCTGTGAATCAGAGTGGATTCAAATGGATGGTCTCTGACACATACATACTTGACAAATCTGGATATGATGTAATTGATCCGGGAAGCACGAGCATAAAGAACCCTGATTATATGTACCGTGCATACATCGCAGAGGATTTGAAGAATCATTCTTCCGTGTATATGGTTTTTCGAGATAGAATTCTCTCTGACAGAATAGGTTTTGTTTATAACCGTATGAGTGCTGAAGATGCCGTGAATGACTTTGTGGATTATGTGGAGAGAGTTGCGTCATTTTTTCCACATCCAGAAAAACACATAGTTGTAGTTGCCCTTGATGGCGAGAACTGGATGTTTATGAACAACCCATCGTATCAACACAATGGCAGAGATTTTCTCAATCTCCTGTACCAAAGGATAGAAGAGGATCCAAACATCAGACCTGTTACGGTAAATGAGTTTTTAAAGGAGCACGGCGCATCTGCAAAAATCACCCATCTTGCCACAGGTTCATGGATGTATGGGGATCTCACCACATGGGAAGGTGAGCCTGACGAAGATACTGCATGGAACTGGCTTGCAGAGGCAAGAAGAGAGCTTGTTAATTATACCCATCTCCATGGCAATGACTCAAATGCAAAAAAAGGTTGGCAGTCATTATATCCGGCGGAAGGATCTGACTGGTTCTGGTGGTACGGCACGGATGAAACTACAAGAGATGAGCCCATGTTTGATCACCTTTACAAAACTCATCTGATCAACGTGTATCGTGCAATTGGAAAGGCTCCACCCGTTTATCTTACAGCCTCTCTTAAAAAGCCCGCAAAGGAGAATAGAAGCGGTGAGGCTTACACTCCAAAGCTTGACGGGGTGGAGGAATCTGAATGGAAGAGAGCGTACCTTTACAACGATGAAGACATAAAAGACGGCTCTGGAATCAAGTATGTGCTTGTGACATACGATCCGCAGAGTATTTATCTTCTCATACGATTTAATAAAAAGGCAATCAACCTGCCCAAATCAGAGGACCTCTCAATTTACTTCTCCACGCCTAGTCCGGAGAATATGAACCTTCCTGAAATAAATTATATGCCTGTTTACGGAACTCAGGTGCTTGGATTTCCAATAAAATACAGAGTAATGGTATCTTTTAGAGAAATTCTGAGTACTGGGCAGACTACAATGGGAATATTCAAAGCCATGGGTAATGAAAAATGGAGCTTTGTAACCTCTGAGAGCACTGCTTATGTGGGAAATGTGGTGGAAATTGCAATACCTTTAAATGACATTGGCATAAACATGGGTGATTTTGTCTATCTATCCGTGGTGAGTTCCGATTCAAATAGAGTAATTGACATTGCTCCAAATTCTCCCATAAAGCTCTTCATTCCATTTCTGGAGAAGAGAACATACATAATGGATATAAAGGACCATATCGGAGATGATAACGGAAATGGCCACTACATCTATCCCACAGCGGGAGACATGTGGCCTAACAAAGGGCTTTTTGACATAACAGATTTAAAGATATTCAATACATCGTATGTTCTTGGCTTTGAATTCCATTTCAGAGAGATGGGAAAAGTGGTTAATGGGAATCCTATTTGGAATCCCAAGTATGGATTTCCACATCAGATGATCAATATTTACATAGACACTGACAGAAAGAGGGGGAGTGGAAATATCAATATGTTGGAAGGTGCATATGCTCAGGTGCGTAGTGATTTTGCTTGGGAGTATGCAATCTCTGCGAGAGGCTGGGATGTGTATGTGGAAAGAAGTGATGGAAGCATACAGAGAAATGGAGTAAGTGCGCTTGCGGATTTCAACGAAACCACTAAAAAGTGGGACAACAACACTGTGACTGTAAGAATATCCCTGTCCATAATAGGTAAGAATTTTAGAAACTATGGATATGTTATTGTTGTTGGATCTCAAGATGAGTACGGACCGGGAAAGTGGAGAATAGTGAATAAGAATGTTGGGCGATGGAACTTTGGGGGAGGAACAGACACCATATATGATCCGGACATAATTGATATGATTACTCCTGTAGAAGCTAATGAATCTTGGATAGATTCACGCACTCAGGAGGCTATTTTAGGCTCTTACAATGTTGCAGAGAAGAAGTTTGCTGTACTTCCGGGGATAGTGCTTCCCTCTGCAAATGAAACTAAAGAAGTGAAGAACACAACGTCAGAAGCTAAAAAGAGTGGTGCTGGTGGAGGAGCGATGGCACTATCCGTTGGAATTATAACCTTTGCAGTTTTATTTGTGCTTCTGCATATGCTCTGGATAAAAACGGACAAAAAAAGGAGGGATAAAATAAAATCTTATGGGAAAGTTGCTTTACTAATATTTTTAGTAGTTGGTGCAGGATTTCTGGTACTTTACGGCCAGAGTTCTGGAGCGCATGCTGGCAAGAAGGTCATTA
Organism: uncultured Thermoplasmata archaeon; assembly: GCA_964425415.1. GTDB lineage: Archaea > Thermoplasmatota > Thermoplasmata > Thermoplasmatales > Aciduliprofundaceae > JAADDK01. The sequence goes on from CAYRMJ010000001.1 coordinate 9,400, forward strand.
CAATATGGTACACATTTACAAGAGGAAGTAAAGAGTATGATACGTTCAATCGTCTAATTGAAGAGTATCAGAGGGCACATCCCGATATAGTGATAAAAGCGGAGTGGCAGGAGTACAGTGCTGCAATAAACAAGTACATAACAAAGGCAAATGCAGGTAATCCTCCGGACATAATAAGAATACCCAACGATATGCTTGGAGAGGTGGCTAAAATGGGCTATCTTGAACCACTTGACGATTTTATGGATCCAACATTATGGAGGGCATACACTCCACAATCAATAGATGCAATGACATATACCGGAAAGTTGTACGCTTTGCCTGCGTCCTATGATTCTTTGATGGTCATTTATAACAAAGATCTTATCAAAGGAAAGATAAGCAATAACTGGACTTTGAATGAAATGATAAGTGTGGCTGAGAACAGCTCTGCTCAATATGGATTGGTGTTTCCCACCACCTCATCTTACTGGTGGTTCCCATTTCAGTACGGGTTTGGAGGTGAAATTTTCAAAAATGGTAAGCCGGTGGTGAATGATAAAGCCTCTGTGAAGGCCACTGAGTTCATAATGAATTTGGTTAAGCATGGGATAATGCCAAGTACTCCGGTGGATGAGCAAACCATGGTCTCTTACTTCACCTCAGGCAAGGCTGCCATGATAATAGAAGGACCTTGGAAAATCAGCGAGATTCAGTTAGCAGTTCCAAATTATGGACTTGCGGTGCTCCCGCGAGAGGTGAGGCATCTGGCCCCGCTAATTGGATACAAAGGCTATGCCATATCCAAAGACTCAAAGAATAAAGATTTGGCTTTTGATCTTGTGAAATTTTTAACCTCACAGCATGCAGAGAATGAATTTGCAATTAATGCTCACACCTCCCCAACCAGATGGGATGTCCTTGAATCAGTGGTTGAAAATGACACTATAATTAGAACTTTGCAGCTTCAGGCTCAGTATGGTCAGACCTACCCCAACGTCCCGGAGATGAGCATCGTTCAGGAAAAGGTCACAGAGGCTTTAGGAAAGGTATTTGAGACTGGCTTACCGCCGAAGGAGGCTCTTGATATTGCGCAGGAGCAGATAGAGGAGAAGATAAAGGAGGTGGGCACTTGAAACGACTTTTCATTTTTCTACTCATTGCAATTCTTCTCATTCCCCTTACTCAAGGTAAAGTGGTGGAAGTGCATCCAAACTCAGCCACAATTGAATGGAAAACAAATGGGGCTTCTGTGTACAGCATATACATTATGAAAAATGGCACATTTCAGCTTTATGATAAGGTGCTTGTGGGAAAAGGTACCCCCTACGAAGCTAAATTTGTGGAATACTATAGCGATGGGTGGCATTATGGATTGTGGGAAAATAGAACGGTGGTAGTTCCTGCAAATGCCACTATGATTCGTTATTCACTGGGTGGGTTGAAGGAGAATAGCAAATATGAGGTAAAGGTAATGGGCAACGGAAAAGTTCTTGCACAGGATACTTTTAAAACGCCCCTCAGGGGAGGGGAAGCACATAGAAATCCGAATGCTGTGTACCTCAGCATCGCTACCATAGCCGCAGTTATGTTTGCAATTATTCTTTTTCTGTCAAGAATGGAAGTGAAGGATAATAAGGCTGCATACCTTTACATACTCCCTGCAATTTCAGGATTAGTGCTAATAACATTTTATCCTGTACTGTACGGCTTCTATCTCTCCTTTACAGACTATCGCATGGGACATGAGTTCTCTGCCAATTTTGTAGGGTTAAGCAACTATGCAAAGATATTCACTCAACCGGATTTTTATATGGTGTTCAATACAACGGTTATTTGGACTTTTGCAAATGTATCTCTTCACATTCTGATTGGTTTATCTTTGGCTCTGATTCTTCACAATAAAATAAGAGGACGTGCAATTTATCGCACGATCCTTCTTCTCCCATGGGCAATTCCCGCGTACATATCTGTGCTTGTGTGGAGGGGCATGTTTGATGCAAATTACGGATTTGTAAATTATGCATTGCACATGAATATCAACTGGCTCGGGGAGATGCCCTACGCGTTCATTGCAGTTCTAATTGCAAATGTATGGCTTGGCTTCCCGTTTATGATGATGATGTTTTTAGGCGGATTACAGAGCATACCCAAGGAACTTTACGAAGCTGCGGATATTGATGGTTTTTCGCGATGGGCCAAATTCAGGTACATCACTCTTCCAATGCTAAAACCTGTGATGACTCCCGCTGTACTCTTAGGATTTATTTGGACTTTTAACATGTTCAATGTGATTTACTTAATGACTGGAGGTGGACCACAGGCTGGAGGCAGATTCTCTGCAGGACAAACTGATCTGCTAATCACATTCGTGTACAATAAAGCATTCAGAGACTGGATGTTCGGCTTCGCAGCCGCATACTCTGTGGTGATTTTTCTCATAATACTTTCATTCAGTATGGTCTATACTAAGATTACCTCCCAAGAGGATACAAATGTAAGCACCAGAAAAATCGAAAGCAAAAAGATTCTACCGTTTGTGTTTTTATTGTATTCCTCTGTTTATATTCTTTCAACATTGTCCATCATTTCGGTCCCCATACCTTCAATATTCACCGGAATACTTTCCATCATATTCATGATATCCTCCTATTTTTCGCTTAAGTCTTGGAGAGAGGGATACGTTTTTATGATCCTCTCTCTAATCACAGATTTCATTGTGGCCGTTTACTTCTGGAGTACGAGCAATATAAGGGCATATGGATTCTTCAAATTCAACATCTTATCTCTATTAGATATTTTCCTCTTAGCTTATCTTCTCTCCTCATCTGTGAAGGATAGATATGATTTGAGGATGATAAATTCACGCAGATTTGGCCATTCCCTCAACTCTTTAGTTAAAGCGGAAGATTTAACTTATCCAATTATACTCCTTATCACAGCAATTTTTCTATCGGCCTTTTACATTTTTTCCATGGGTCCGTTCATTCTCCTATTTTCCACACCGATAATTGCATATTTCTTCTTACCAAAAAGACTTCTTATTGATACCTCCTCTGCCTTAATTTCAGGTACATCCCTTTATTTTGCCACATATCTGTGGAATCCGATTTTTCTGATCCCTCTCGTGGTATTTGTACCGGCAATATTCTTGGCGGATGATGCTAAATTTATAAAATTCTTTGAAAAATTCGTATCTTACTCATACCTCGGATTGATGCTTGTGTTCGTTTTGGTACCTGTGTGGTGGATATTCTGGATATCAATTAATCCAAGCAACACACTTTTTGTGAGTGAATATACACTCATACCAAAAAATCCAACTCTTAAACATTACATATACGCACTGCAAGGCACTCCTTTTTTAAACTGGCTACGGAATAGTACCATTGTGGCAGGGGGCACTACAGTTGTGGGTATAGTTCTCGCGTTAACAGCTGCCTACGGATACTCAAGGTTTGATTTTAAAGGTAAGAAATCAACACTAATGCTCTTCATGATTGTTCAGATGTTCCCCGGAGTTATAGTTCTGATTCCATACTATCTAATAATGTATAATCTAGGATTGATTGACACCTACGCCGGGTTAATAATTGCGTATGCAGTTACAGCCATTCCCCTGATTGTATGGATGACAAAGGGATTCTTTGATTCCATACCAAGGGCCATTGACGAGGCTGCAATGGTTGATGGGTGCACAAGATTCAAAGCATTCACCAAAGTTGTTCTCCCATTGGCATATCCCGGTATATCTGTTGCAGCTCTGTTCTCGTTCATTACCGCATGGAACGAGTTCGTTTTAGCGTACACCTTCATGAGCGAGGACCACTACACATTGCCGGTGGGCATTATGCAGTTTGTGGGTCTTACCGGCACCACGAACTCACAATGGGGAGTGTTTGCAGCAGTTTCACTTATGGTCTCAGTACCGGTGGTAGCGGTGTTTTTAGCGTTGCAGAAATATCTAATCTCTGGGATGACCACGGGTAGCGTAAAGGGGTGATTTGAAAATGGCAAATGTGAGATTTGAAAATGTGGAGAAAAAATTTGGAGAGTATGTGGCCATAGAGAATATGAACATCAACATTGAAGATGGGAAGTTCTTTGTAATACTGGGCCCATCAGGAAGCGGTAAAACTACGACTTTAAGGATGATTGCCGGGCTTGAAAAACCCTCATCTGGGAGAATTTATATTGGAGAAAAAGATGTAACTGAGCTACCTCCTAAGGAGAGAAACATAGCAATGGTATTTCAAAATTACGCTCTGTATCCACATCTAACTGTCTATGAGAATATGGCTTTTGCACTCAAGCTTAAAAAAAAGGGATTGAGGAGAATTTACACAAAGGAGGAAATTGATGAGAGGGTGAGACATGCAGCGGAACTTTTACACATAGAGGATCAGTTAGATAAGAAGCCCTCTCAGTTGAGCGGTGGACAGAGGCAGAGAGTAGCTTTGGGCAGAGCGATAGTCAGAAATCCCAACGTGTTTCTATTTGATGAGCCGTTGAGCAATCTTGATGCAAAGCTCAGGGCTGAGATGAGAGTTGAACTCAAAAAATTGCATCAATCTCTTAAAACTACCATGGTTTATGTGACACATGACCAGTTAGAGGCAATGACATTGGGTGATGAAATAATGTTATTGAACAGGGGAAAAGTTATGCAGATTGGTGATCCTATGACTCTTTACAATCATCCAAAAAACATATTCGTTGCAAAGTTCATAGGCAGCCCGGAGATGAATTTATTTGATTGCACACTTGATAACGGTTTTCTTGATATGGGGGACTTCAAGTTAAAAGTTGATCCTGAAACGATGGAAAAAATAAAGGATTACGAAGGTAAAGAACTCATATTTGGAATACGTCCTGAGTACATAATGGATTCCCTGTTCACTAAGGGAGAAAAGGTACATGCAAAGGTTGTGGTCGTAGAGCCCCTTGGCTCGGAGATTTTCGTTCATTTAAAAATAGGAGAGAGAGAGGTTCTTTCAAGAATGCCTCCGGTTGTTAAGGTAAGCCCCGGGCAGGAGATTGATGTGGTATTCAATATGAATCACATTCATCTGTTTCATGGTGAGGAGGCGATATTGTGAAGGTAACTATTCTGAGTCTTGAGTATCCTCCGAATGTTTATGGTGGAGTAGGAAGGCATGTGGAACATCTCGTTAAACATCTTCGTAATTTTGTGGATGTGGAGATAAGAACCATGAAGATAGGAGCCAATATTAAATGGATTAAAGAATACGAAGCATGGGATATTTTTGATGGCTCTTATCCTTGGGACAAGGTTCTTAGAACCATGGCTTTGAATCTTAACATGGTGAGAGATGATTTTTCAGGGGAGATCGTGCATGCTCACACATGGTACATGAACTTTGCAGGATTTCTCGCAAAGAAACTTCATAAGACTAAATTAGTGAGCACAGTGCACAGCTTGGAGCCCATGCGCCCTTGGAAGAGAGAGCAACTTGGCAGAGGTTACAATCTAAGTGTGTGGATGGAAAGAATAGGATTGGAAGAGAGTGATGGTATAATCGCAGTCTCAAATGATATGAAAAACGATATTCATAATATATACGGAATTGATGAAAGTAAAATTGAGGTTATCTACAATGGCATTGATACTGACATATATAGGAAGAGAAAAGATAATGAATTCATAGGCTCTTTGGGTCTTGAAGATGGATATGTGCTATTTGTTGGACGAATGACCAAACAAAAGGGGATTGAAGTAATTCTGAAGGCATCTGATTTAATTGATGGAAAAATAGTCCTAGTTACGGGAAAAGCGGATACACTGGAAGATTTGAAAAGGTACAAACGAATAATTGAGAGCAAAAAGAATGTTGTATGGATTAACAAGTACTTCACAGAAGATGAGATGAGCATTATATATTCTCATGCCTCGGTATTTGTTTGTCCCTCAATTTATGAGCCTTTCGGCATTATAAATCTTGAAGCTCTTGCATGTGAGGTTCCCGTGGTTGGAAGTGCAGTTGGCGGTATAAAAGAGATTGTCCAAGACGATGTGAATGGTTTTCTTGTGCCTCCTCAGAATCCCAAAGCTCTCGCAGATAAAGTAAATCTACTGCTTGGTGATGAATCGCTCAGAAAGGATATGGGAAAAAGGGGCAGGCACAGGGCAATGGAATTTTCGTGGGAAAAAATCGCTGAAAAAACCTACCAGTTTTACAGGAGGTTACTCAATGAGTGAGATATATGATTATTCATACTGGGGCGATCTTAAACTATTAATTGAAAGAGAAAAAAATGACCTTGTTTTCAAAGCGATATACCATGGTCAAAGGGCTGAGATGAGTAAAGAGGGGTTGAAGATGATCTTAGATCTATATGGGCATTCTCTCATTACCAAACTTGGAAAGGAGTTCTCCTTTGAGGGTAATTTTGAAAAAGAGGTGGGGGATATTGAAAAGATGGGATACAGCACTAATTTGGTGGTTGCTTTTGATGGAAAAGTTCTAAAATCATACAGATCGGTGGGAAGTATGGAGCCAGAGATTATGGAATCTGTGGGAAATATAAGTCCAGAGATTTTAGGATGGGGAACGTACGATGGAAAGTTTATACAGGTGATAACACGGAGAGTTGGAGGAAGAGAAGTGGGAAGTATATTCTACGAGAGCCACAGGAGATTTTTAGATGGTAAGGAGTGGAGAGAGGTTAAAATAATGGTCCCGAAAATAGCGGCTACGATTTGCAGTATGCATGCTCATCTTGAAAAATTTGGAGTGGAAAGGATAAGGTGGGAGGATATAAGAAGATGGAGAGATCTTGTGAGATATTACACAAATGCTGCACATATTCTCATTAATCCCGATGAATTATTTGGAGAGATGGAAGATAAAGAGAAAATAATAACTCATCAGGACCTTCATCTTTCTCAGATGATTTTTGATGGAAATTCCATAAAGATAATTGATTTTGAAGGGGAGCCATTGAGAGAGAAAAAGGAAGAAAAGTTACAGCCAGTTCGGGATATTGCCACAGTTGCAAGAGCACTCAGTTACATTGCAGATGGTAATTACGATGAGTGGGTAGTTGAAATGATGAATTTACTGTATTCTGAGTACAGAAAGAAATGTAAGTACTCATTTGATTACGGGGATTTCTGGGATTGGATGATTGAAAAGGCTGCTTATGAGGTATATTACGAGACAAAATTTCGCCCCGATCTGGTTAGAATCCCTAAAAAATCTTTAAAGTGGCTGATTGAAAACAGGAGGGATGCAATATGAGAAAAATTATGGCAATAATTATGTTGGTGCTTATCGCAATCTCAGCTTTCAGTACTGCCATGCATCCTTACAGCGAAAAGGGTATATTTTATGGATCTTTAAAATCATCAAACAAAGATATAAAAATTGATGGAAACTTTACTGATTGGAATGTCACAGATGTGAGAGCTGTGGATAATTACGGAGACGAATACCTGTTCAACGATGGTTATGATGACTCTAGAGATATAATTGCATTTTACTATCATGAAGGTATTAAATCGCTATATTTCAGACTGGATTTTCTTGATCTAAAATTAGGTGCAGAAATAAAAAATCTTGATTTTTACATAGCTATAAATTACACCTCAGGTGGGCAGAAATGGCTTCCGGACTTTGTGGAAACGCAGACTGACACACCTTGGGAAATCTGTCTTGCAGTTTATGACACGGAGCATTACGCCGTTTATCTCTCCAACTGGAGCTATTCAAATTCCAGCATAGATTCAATTAGATACTCTGCACAGTGGGATTCTGTGGAACTTGCGCTCAACAAGACTCTTCTTTTGAACAATGGATGGATGGGAGGAGAGCTTGAATTTCAAGTTTACACCACGCGAGATGGCACAGATGGAGGTGCAGGAGAGATTCCCATGGGAAGCAGAAGCAACAGTGATGAAAGTGATATTGTGGATACCATTGGTTCCTCTCTTATGCGCGGTGGCAATGGGAAAACCGGGTGGCTGAATGGGAGCATATCATCAAAATCACATATCGTTCCTACAAAAATAGCATTTTTGCACCATGCAAATCAATTCCTGAAAAATGTATCCTATTTCGTGGGTGATGGGAAAATAGGAATGTACGCTGTTCCGAAGATTCATGAATATTGGCATGTTCCTGTAAATCTCCATATATCCGGAACCCTTGCAGAGGGCATAGAGTACTACCGTCCCGATTTCAATGCATACATAAAAAAACTGGTTAAGAATGGGATTGCTCACATGATTGGTGGGTTTTATGATGAATACATACCGAAGTACATGCCCAGGGATTACAACAACTGGAGCATGAGTTATGCTAAGTATTACAACGAAAAATATTATAATTACTCACCGCGGGTATGCTGGATACCAGAGCGAGTGTTCTGGCACGGATGGGAGAGAACGGTTAAGGATGGTGGATACCAAATTGTGGTGGCTGATACAGAAGTAGCATTCAACTGGTACCACCCCTCATGGGCCAAAGAAGGAAGAGATGAGTACTACGTATGGAACGATTCAGGAATTAAAGTTCTGTTCATAAGCAACACGGGGCGCGCAGGAAATTGGCAGAATATACAGGATATGCTTCCAAATCCCACAGATGGAGGATTGAATAAAAACATCAGAAAATTGCTATTGCGTAATGAGATTAAAGATGCTCATAATAGATATTTACTCTACATGGATGACTGGGAAAAATTTTTCGGAAATGCTCCCGGATGGGGTGGCCCTGAGGTGGTGCAGGCATACAATGAGAGTATAGGCTGGATTGCACAGCACCAGTGGATCAAAGTGAGCAGTTTAGAGGAACTTGCTAATCTTCCCGTTCATGGGAATATTAAAATTGAAGATGCATCCTATTTCTGGCTCACTCAGAATTTGGGTACTGCAGGATCAGATGATGTAGGACCCAATGATTCCCACGATCTTTACGACGCTTGGTACTACGATCCATACCATGAAATAACAAAAGGAGTCTCTTTTTTCAATTACACCCCCATGGATAACATTGAAAAGTTAGGTGATTTCAGAACTCCAAATACAGTGATTTATGATGTTTGGAACAAAATAAAAGAGATTCCAGAGAGTTCTCCTCTCTATACTGTGGCCATGAAAACCTTCGGAGCCATGATGTACGAAACTGCATGGAGAGGAGAGGGAATAAGCATAACAATGCACGACGACATATCCACATGGGAGAAGGATCAGATTTCACATATTAAGGACTGTGTTCTATTTTACTTTGCCCAGAGATGGCTTGAAAATGAAACTCACGGCGTGTGGAAAGAGGATGTTGATATGGACGGGGTTAAAGAAGGTATTATTGCATCAAAATACATATATGGAGTGATAGATCCGATGGGTGGAAAGATAACATTTGCAATTTCAAAAAGTGGAAAGATATTGATTGGAAATCCCACAGTGGGCTGGCATGAGCAGGGTGATTCAATCACCGATATTGTTGGGATTTCAACCACAAATTATCACTATGAGAACAATCCAGTGCCTTACAATCAGGGCAATAAAGCTTATTCCTTCTCAGATTTGGGTTTTGAGAACGAAAAATACAACCTGAGTGTTGAAAATGGAAAGATAATAGCAAGCAACGGATTCGTGAACAAGTCCTATGCGCCATGGAAAGATGGGATCATGGTTAGGTATCACACATCAATTGATATAGGTGTTAGAATCACAGCATCTCCAGATTTTGCGAATCTTCAAAATATAAAAACTGAAAATTTCCGGAGGATAATGGAGTTATACAATCCACATTCCAATTTCTCTGTTTTTGTAGCGCCGCAGCATGCCAAATTCTACCTTAAAAAGAAAATAACCATGGCCACATACCTAATATATCATTCATCTGGAAACTTTTCGTTCATTCTGAGGTATGGCTTCTCTCATTATATGAATTTGCCACCTTATCAAGTGAAAAAGATACCCATAATCAGAGTTGCAGAGGATTCAAAAGAAAGCAACATTTTAAATATAAGCACTTACTTTGAAGACGACATTGACACTAACCTGAATTACTCTCTCCTCTACAATGATACATCTGGAGTTTACATTACTTTAAATGGTACTATGCTCAATGTGGATGCAAAAACGGGTAGTAAGAATGACAACTGGAATGGATGGATAAATGTAACAGTTGTAGCAACTGATTCCATGGGAAAAAGTTGCAAATCCTATTTTATGGTGTACATCTATCCTGTAAATGATCCACCTGAAATTGAACTCAATATTAAGAACAATGCCACACTATCCCAAGATTCCATCGTTAATATAAGAACCATTGATGTTGATGGAGATTCTGTAAAAGTATGGTACAAAATTGACAAGAGCAAATACGAAAAAGGACATACCGTGCATATTAAAGTTTATGAACTTGGAAATGGAGAGCATAATTTAATTGTAAAGGCCAGTGACGGACACTGCGTTGTATATAAAAACATAACATTCATTGTGAAATTGCCAGAGAGACATCCGTATATCGCTACTGTATCAGCCATCATTCTAACGGTTGTATTGATTGGTGCTGCAATGAGAAAGAGATCACGCAATTCTTTGATATAACTCTGCGTATTTCTCTGAAGATTTTTTCCACGAGAAATCCAAGCTCATAACTTTTCTTATCAGTGCTTCCCACTTGTCATTTTTGTAGTACTCAATGGCACGATTTATTGCATCTGATAGCGCATTAGCGCTGTAGTCCTCAAAAACAAATCCCCAGCCCCCTTCACCTATATCCTTAACTGTATCTGCAAGACCACCTGTTTTACGAACTATTGGCACCGCGCCGTAACGCATGGCAATCATTTGACCAAGACCACAAGGTTCAAACCGCGAAGGCATTAAAAACATATCTACGCCAGCATATATTTTATGAGCCATAGCCTCATCATATTTTATAATTGGATGCACAAACTTTCCTGCAATTCCGCGAAGCAAATTCTCGTATTTCTCCCTTCCTGTACCCAATATCACAACATGCGCATTTTCAATTCTCTTAAGCACATCACTCAAAATATCAATACCTTTTTGCTCAACTAACCTTGCTATAAAACCTAATATTGGATAATCATCTTCAATTCTTAGCTGTTTTTTAAGAGCTTCTCTATTCTCCTCTTTTCCATAGATATTGCTCACACTATAGTTTTTCTCTATGTAATTATCAGTTTCAGGATTCCATACATTATAATCTATTCCGTTAAGAATTCCATATAGTTTGTTTATGTTCTCTCTCAAAATCTCATGGAGCCCTTCTCCATACTCCTCCGTGGTTATCTCTTTAGCATAGGTTGGAGAGACAGTGTTTACGGCTGTGGAATACAGAATTCCACCTTTCATGTAATTTATCATTCCATTGTGTGTGATTCTCTGGGCATGTATCATAGGAATGCTCAATTCACTAGCTTTCAAGCTTACACTTCCCTGATGTTTTAAATTGTGAATCGTTAGCAAAAATGGGGATTCATTTCCCATAATGAGGGAATAGAGAGGTGCAAGAGAGGTCATCCAATCATTGATGTGTATTATATCCACATCCCATCCAATTATTTGAGGAACATAAGGTATCAATTGCGAAAATTTTGCCCATCTGATTGTGTCTTCATAGCCATAAACTTTGTCTCTGCTGAGAAAAGTGTTTTTAACAAGGTACACCGGCACATTCTCAACAAAAGTCTCATAAATTTCATATTTATCATTTCCGATATTGACACTGGCAATATGTTGAGATTCAACGTTGATAAAAAGATGATACGGCATAACTACCCGTGTATCAATGCCCAGAGCTCTCAAATTTTTTGGTAAGCTTCCGGCTACATCACCAAGACCTCCCACCTTTGCAAGTGGGTACATTTCCACCGAGGCAAACAGAACATTCATAAGTGGGAAAAGATGAGGGAGTATTAAAAATTTAAACTTTCTCTCTCTTTATCAATATTGGAACAATGAAAACTACGAGTATCAGGGCACTGTACATTGGCGAAAATTCTGGTACCTCCCCGGAACTAACATCACCGTTTGAACTGAAGGTTATGGTCATGGTATCATTAACCACACCATCATTTACCTCATCCCATGTGGTGGGTTCAGTGCTCACACAGTCCAGAGCATCAGAAGCACCTGAAATATCCCAAACATGCCCTTGATTGTTTTTGTAATCACTCCACCCTCTTGCGGTGATGACGGCCATCTTCAATGTGGGAGATTTGCTCACATCTATTCCAAGAACGCTCCATGCTATTTTTATCTCAATGATATTTGTGCTCATGTTCACGGCCATCAATCCGTGTTCTCCATGGTCTCCTGCAAAGTTTACAAATTTCCAGCTGCTATTTACAACATAGAATACTGAACCCCAATTTGCGGTGGATTCATTTAGAGGATAGCTTGTGCTATTCATATTCTTTCCTGAGAATCTTGAATCTGCAAGATTTACCACGATTTGATATTCCCACGCAGCAGTATTATTAACCTGCGTATCCGATTCTCCTGCAAAATATGTTTGCCCACCAGTGCTACCGTTGTCAATTGTTATAGCCATGAAAGTGGCTCCGTTGTCTCCAAGATGTAATGTGCTTCCGTTGTCTAAATCATAGAATTTAGCCATCATGTAGAGATACGAAGAATCTCCCGTTACTCTGAATTCAGTAAGGTCAACCCTAGTATCCGAATTTGATCCATTAAAATCGTTTCTTTCATCTCCTGTTTTGTCATTCCACACATATTCACCATTGCTAACAACGAAAGTATTGCTTGTGCTTGGTAAGCTACCTGTCCAATCATCTGCTTTTCCATCAACAGTTATTTCATGCTTCATATTATAGTTTCCAACTGGATGAAGAGTTACGACTCCTATTATTCCAGACATCAAAACCAAAGCAATCAAGCTTGCGGCTACAAAACTTTTACCAGTTTCTATTTTTGCTTTACGAATTTTATTGGGGCTCAAACTGCTATCCCTCCTTGTGTTTTTTGCATCCATATTTGACAATATCATTTAACTAATTAAAATTTTCGTATGAGCAATAATTAAATATCTAATTGCCCTCCACACTCTGATGCCTGAAATAAGAAAGGATTATGTTATAAATTCCAGATGGGTGATAATAGCACCTGAGAGAAACATGAGACCCTCGGATTTTAAGGTTCCAAAGTATGAACCCGGAAATTCGGCGAACTGTCCCTTTTGCCCGGGACATGAGAGCATGACTCCCCCAGAAGTGATGGCATATAGAAAAAATGGAAAGAGAGATTCAGATGGCTGGTGGATTCGCGTCATACCTAACAAGTTTCCTGCTCTGAGAATAGAGGGTGAACTAAAAAATACGAGAAATGATCTAGTGGAGAGAATGAACGGCGTGGGTGCCCATGAGGTGATAATTGAAACCCCCATGCATTACCTTAAACCCCATGAATTTAGTGATGAACAAATGCACGAAGTTATACGAGCTTACATTGATAGGTACATTGACTTGACTCGCGATAAGAGATTCAGATACATACTGATATTCAAAAACTACGGAAAAGACGCTGGAGCATCCCTGTCTCATCCTCATTCTCAGTTAATCGCCACTCCAATAATCCCACCAAATATAGCTGAGGAGCTTGAAAGTGCAAAAAAATATTACATAAACACTGGGGGCAAGTGCATATACGATATGATCATAAACATGGAAAAGGAGTATGAGGAGAGAATAGTGTATGAGACTGAGAATTTCATTGCATTTTGCCCTTATGCTTCCAGATTTCCCTTTGAGATATGGCTCATGCCCAAGTTCCATGAGGCACGATTTGAGAAGCTGGGCCTGAACGATGCTTTGGTTTGGGAGTTGGGAAAAGCGCTTAAGGAAGTGCTAAGAAAACTATTTGTCACAATTCCAGATTTGCCTTTCAATTACTACGTTCATACTTCACCCATTAACACAAAGAACGAGTACAGGCACTACCACTGGCACATTGAAATCATCCCGCGTCTCACCAAGCCAGCAGGCTTTGAGTGGGGTTCTGGATTGTACATAAACCCAATGCCCCCTGAGAAAGCTGCAAAAATTTTAAGAGGAAATTAAAAATCATTTTTTGCTTTTTCTCAACATCACTGATATGGCTACAAACAAGATAATTGGCATTGCATAGGGCAGCGAGAATTCAGGTACAGATTCAACGGTCATTGACCCAAAGCTGTCCCAATCAGTCCATGAGTCTCCGGAAGGCACTGATGAATCGTATGGAACAGTATCCACTGCAGATGATCCATCACCCCCAGCCACCCATGCCATGGTGGCAATTTTTCCTGTGGTGGGTTTGCCCCCTATAGAGTTCCAAGGTATGGTAATGTTTATCCATTGAAGTCCTGTGGAGGAATCTCCTTTTGATATGTTGTTTATTCCAGCTTCACTCAATTTTGTATATTTCCAGTTACTACCATCCCAAGCACATAAGTCGTCACTAGTGATTTTTCCATCTGTATCACTCCACCATATATAGACCTCATAATCTGGAAGATACGGATCAGAATTATTGAAATCAATATGTCGTCCCCATGCATCTCCCGTTTTCTCATACTTGTATCCACTATCTGAGTTTTGATCTACATCAATTGCAAACCCATAGGCAACATTCCAGCTTGCGGTGTTGTGCGTGGTAAGGTTCAAATACAAATTATTATCATCCCACCCAAGATAATATTTGTCCAAATCAGCACCATTACCTCCACTAACCTCGCTCTGTCCAACTAAAACCCATCCGGAACTGCTTCTCACGTTAACAACTCTCATGGGATTATCTGCAACATCCACCGCGCCGTTCCAGTCCGTCATTTTTACCCTATATCTCTTTATTTTCCATGAATAGTTCATTCCGATTTCAATTGCACCCATGTTATGGTTCACACCCACTGCCACATGCACATCCTTGGTCTCTCTGCCATCAAGCTTTACACTTACAACCTTTCCCATGTACCCAGCTACAACTATTCTATGTTGCCCATGCTCTTGGGTTGTGAAATCAATCTCCGCATAATCGTAGGGAGAACCAGGGGTCTTTGGAAGAGGAGTGACATTACTCCAATGATGAGTGGAAAAACTCTCCATCTCAGGTGCTATATTTCCATTCAACATAGAACCCCTGACACTTGTGTAGAAAAATATTCCATCCTTATTGTAAGAGGAATGATAAAGAATATTTATGTTAGAATTTTCTACATCGTCAGTTGGCAAATCTTCTTTCATTTTTGCAAGTGTGTTCCAATCATCAAAGCATCCATCAATGATTATATTCTTTGCTTTTCCAAAATAGTGTTTGTAATCTTGACCCCATATTGTATATATTGCATTTGTTGATATTGATTCAACTTTTATATGCGCAAGGCCCTTTGTTTTATTAACGGGAGTAAAATACAAAACAATAGGATTAGAAATGTCCCTGTTTATCGGATATGTATCACTATAAGCATTTTTAATTAGAATCCAAGAGGGCTTTTGGATAGATATATAATTTACATGCACGTTGTTTAACAGTGGAACGATTTTTATTTCAAAAGTGCCATTTTCAATGGGCTTCTGCGCAACAATCAAGGCTTTCTTTCCCACTTTAACTACAGGGGTGATATCCTGATAGTAACCGCTCTGGGCAAGAATAATCAGTCTTGCATCTGGGCTGATGTGAAAGTTAATGGAGCCCGTTATGATATGGTCACCGTTAGTGTGGATAACCGAGGCACCTATTGGTGTCCAGTTCCATTCCCGATTATTAAATCCTGCAAATTTAAGAAGGGTGCCTCTCACTGTTCCGTTATTTCCTACTAATCTGACCATATAATCAGCGCCCAAATATCCTGCATCATAACCAGTGCTCTCCTTTGAATCGTTATCTATAAAAATGTAAGCAAAATTCAGGTGATAGGGGGTATGCATGAAATCCCCATAAAACTGCAAATAAAACTCAAAAACACCTTCGGATATATGAAATGCAAATTTATTTATGTTGATGTTATCATCTCCAACGGGGGTGAGGTCATAATCCTCATACTTCTCTATGGTATTCCAATTTGTTGATTTTAGCATATTGGTAGACACAGCAAATACTCCAAATATCAAAAGGAGAATCAGTCCCAGTACAGCCCAAATCTTCATTCTGCCACTTTTACTGTTTTTGGTTTTTTTCTTTCCATTCTTTGCTACATTTTTTGATTTGCTATTTCCATTTATAAGTCCATCTTTGCCTCCACCATTAGTGAGCCCATTTATGTGTACATTGTAAAAACTATTACTCAAGCTCCCCTTCTTTTTAACTGCCCCGTTTCCATTTATGAAGCCATCTCTCCTCAAATTCATCACCACTCCAATTATTAACTTAAAAGATTTAAAGTTTGTCTCAATTTCAACTCGCACAACAGTTAAATACCTCCAAATTTTTTAGGTTCTGTGAAAGAAATTAGGGAAACTTATATAGAGCGCATGTACGAGCTCAAAAAGAAGAAAGGATATATAAGAGCCATAGACCTCGCAAATTACATGAATGTTAAGCCTTCAACTGTGACGGAGATGCTTCAGAAACTGGCAAATGAGGGCTATGTGATATATGAAAAGTACAGAAATGTGGACTTGACTGATAAGGGCTTGAAACTTGCCATGGAGCTTGAGAAGAAGCACAACGCAATAAGAAAGCTTTTTCTTCACATGGGCGTGAGCTATGAAACTGCAAACAGAGATGCGTGTGTTATTGAGCACCTCATCAGCGAAGAGACCGCAAAAAAGATAATTGAATATGTGAATTCTCTGGACAGATGATAGAAGAGAATGTAAAGCGCTATCTGGCGATGCTGCCTCCCAACGTTCGTCTTCTGGCTGCAACTAAGAGAAGGAGTGCTGAAGAGGTGCGCAGGGCAATCAAAGCGGGAGTGCAACTCATCGGGGAGAACTATGTGCAGGAAGCCGCGCAGAAGTTCAATGAGATTGGCAGAATAGCAGAATGGCACCTTATTGGGCATTTGCAGAGAAACAAAGCCAAGCTTGCGTGCGGTATTTTTGATGTGATTGAAACCATTGACAGCGTGAAGATTGCAGAGACATTGAACAGGAGATGCAAGGATTCGGGTAGAGTAATGAAGGTGATGATTGAGGTGAACTCCGGAAGGGAAGAAAATAAATCTGGTATCATGCCGGAGCATGCAGTTGAGCTTGCCGATGCTATTTACGAGCTTGAGAATCTTCAGCTAATAGGAGTGATGACCATGGGTCCAGCGGTACAGGGAGAGAACATAAGGCCTTACTTCCGCCTCACAAGGCAGATATTTTCTGAGCTTAAGGAAAGATACAAAACCGTGGAGTTTCTCTCAATGGGTATGACCTCATCGTGGAAGATTGCGGTGGAGGAAGGAGCGAACATAGTGCGCATAGGAAGTGGTATTTTTGGACCGCGAGATTAAGCTTCACATATTGCATCTCAATCAAGATGACCCGAAAAAATGCACAGCCAAGAAGTTGGCAAGGTTCGGATATGCAAAGCTCACCACGCAGAAAAATCGCATTCCAGAAGGCAGCGTGATTCTGTCTCCATTTGCGAACCGTGTTCTCTCACCATTGGACAGGAGAACCGCTGAGCGCAGGGGCATAACGGCAGTTGACTGCTCCTGGCACAAAGCTAGGGATGTTTTCTTTTCGCTGAGAGGCAACTTTCGGCGTCTTCCCTTTTTGGTTCCCGTGAATCCCGTTAATTACGGACATCCGGGAAAGCTGAGCAGTGCAGAAGCTCTGGCCGCAGCGCTGTACATAATTGGCTACGAAGAGCAGGCGAAGAAGATAATGAGCATATTCAAATGGGGTCCTCATTTTTTCACCATGAACGCGGAGCCGCTGGAGCTATACTCCAAAGCAAACTCTTGGGTGGAGGTCATTGAGATTGAGCGCGAATACATAGGATAAAAATCAGTGGTGATAATCAGGGGAATAAATTTAATATATCCCGAATCATAATGACATCAATGACTGAAGAAATTCCAACATTATGCGATGATGTTTTTGCGGGTATTGTTCTATTAGATGAGAATTTGCGTATCGTATATGCAAATCACGAGATTGCAAGAAAGGGTGATGTGAAAATAGATGATGTGGTGGGTCAGAACTTTTTGAATTTCTTTGAAGATCCTGAGTCTGTTAGAAGATTCATTCAAAATCCCACTCCTGAGTCGCATTTATTAGCATATCTGATAACCCCGAAAGGCAAAAAAATGTATGTGAAAATAAAGGCAAAAAAGTACGGAACAAACACTCTTGTCACGCTTTTAGATTTAAGCGAGCTGGGTGCGATAAAGGAGGCACTGGTGAAGAGCGAGGAGATGTTCAGAGGCATGGCAGAATCAAGCATGGACGCAATTGTTATAGCGGATCACGATGGAAAAATTCGCTTCTGGAACTCTGCGGCAGAGCGCATTTTTGGATTTACAAAGGATGAGGCATTGGGGAAGAAAGTTGATGAGTTGATAATTCCAGAATCTATGAGAAAAAAGTATCGCAGGGCACTTTCAAAATTCAAAGTCAATAAAATCACAGAGGGAAGAATTTACGAGCTGGAAGGCAGGAGAAAGGACGGAACGAGCATACCAGTTGAAATATCCCTTGGTCCAGTGAGTTTTGGCGATGGTGTGGGTGTGGTTGCAGTTATTCGGGACATATCGGAGAGAAAAAGAAAGGAAAAAAATCTGGAGGCGGAGCGCAGGGAGCTTGAGCTTCTATACACTATTCTGGATAAGATAACGAGACACACAGAGCCCGCTGAAATATACGAGGTGATATACAGAGAATTGAAATACGCCATACCGCAGATGGACGCTTTTTTGATAGCAATCAAGCATTCAGAAAATAGGTTGGATGTGGATTTTGTGATCGGTGAGGGAAAAAGGTATCCGCCCCATTCATTGCCTTTGGACGAGAAGCTCACCCTTACAGGCTGGGTTTTCAAAAATGAGAAAACGCTTCACATTCAGGATGTGGAATCTGATAAATTACCTGCTGGAATAAACTTGGTGGGTGTGCCAATGCGTTCGTGGGTGGGCATACCTCTCAAGTACATGGAAAAGACGATAGGTGTGCTGAGCGTTCAGAGCAAAGAGCCAAATGCGTTCTCAGACACGCAGATTAAATTTTTGGAGCGAGTTGCGCATAGCATCGCGGCGGTTATACATACAGCTGATATGTACGAGCATCTGAAAGCAAGTGAAGAGCGCTACAGAATTCTCCTTGAAAACAGCGTTGTTGGCATAGCCACTACGGACTTGAATAACAAATTCACCTATGTGAACCGATTTTTCGCTAATATGCTTGGCTACGAGCCCCATGAAATTATCGGAAAGCATCTGCGTGATTTTGCCACGGAAGAAGGTTATAAAAAACTCGCTGAAGGAACTGTGAGAAGAAAAAGAGGAATAACGGATTCTTATGAAGCAGAGTTCAGGCACAGGGATGGAAGAGCAATACCAGTGTTGGTTTATGCATCGCCTCTCAGAAACATGAAGAACGAGATAATTGGAACCATCGGAATTGCGATGGACATATCAGAGAGAAAGCAGATGGAAGAGCAACTGAATAGAGAGAGGAGAAAGTACAGAACACTTTTTGAAAATGTGGGTGTGGGCGTGGCAGTGATACAGGACAAGAGAGTTGTGTATGTGAATGAAGAACTCACTGATATGCTTGGAATGGGGAGAGAACAGATAATAGGTGAAAGTATTGACAAATTTGTGCATCCTGATGATTTGCCTCTGGCATTTAAGAACTATGAAAGAAGACTTAGAGGTTTAGATGCACCAAGAACATATATTATGCGTCTCATTGATTCAAAAAACGATGTGCTGTGGGTGAAGTTAAAGGCAACCATAACTGAGTGGGAAGGCAAAACAGCTATTTTAGCAAGTTTGACGGATATAACCAGCATAAAGAGAACGCAGGATATGCTCGTATCCCTTGATGAAGTTTTCAGGAAGCTGGGAAGGAGCAAAGATGAGAAGGGTATGTTCAGGTTGGTAGTGAATCACCTGAAATACACGCTCAACTTTGGAGATGTGAAAATATACAAAATTGAAAAAACTCATTTGCTCAACGTTCTCAAACCATCAGAGAGACATGATTTGAGAGATAATATAGTTGCAAGCTGGGTGGCAAGAAACGGCACGAGCTACTATGCGCCCAATATGAACAAAGAGAGAAACATGATGCCTATTATGAACTTTAGCTGCGAATATGCCACTCCTATACTGGTTGGAGGGGAGATTTTTGGAGTAATCGCTGTGAGACGAGCCAAGCCGTATTCAATAAGCTCCGGAGAGAGAATGGTCGTGGACATGGTATCAAAGCATTTGAGTGTTCATATTGAGAATTTAAGACACATGAGGGATTTAGAGCAGTCAAAGAACATGTATGAATTGATGATGCACATTGTAAGCCATGATGTGAAAAATCCACTTGCAATAATTAAAGGATATGTGGAGCTGATGAGAGAGGAGCAAAATCCAGAATTTTTAGACGAAATTGACAAGGCGGTTGAAGAGGCGAGCAGGATAATAACCCAAGCACGATTGTTTTCAAAGCTGGACCTTGGAAAGGTAAAGCAGGAAAAGAAATTTATTAAAATAGCAGAAATGATTTTATCGTCCTACGAGCTGGTTAATAAAAAGTACCACGATGCAAAAATAGAGATAAGAGGAGATGCAGAAATTGAAGTTTATCCAATACTGCGCGAAGCTTTCGTGAACATTCTTGACAACGCGTACAAGTACGGAGCGAGCAAAGTGGAAGTTAGCGTGGAGAGTACAGAAGATTGCACCATAATCAAATTCTCAGATAACGGAGTGGGAATTGAGGATTCAAAGAAACAAAGGATTTTTGAGGTATTTGAAAAGGGGGATAGAGGAGGAAGCGGGCTTGGTCTTGCCATAGTGAAAAGAGTGGTGGAGCTGCACAATGGAAAGATTTATGTGAAGGACAATGTGCCACGGGGTTCAATTTTCGTTTTGGAAATTCCCGAATGCGATGACAAAAAGGAATAAATAACATCCTCACTTTCCGTGAAATATGAATATAAAAGAGCGTCCTATTGACGATGAGATGAAGAATTCCTATCTTGATTATGCAATGAGCGTTATAGTTTCCCGTGCCATTCCAGATGTGCGAGATGGCCTCAAGCCTGTGCATCGCAGGATTCTGTACGGAATGTATCAACTCGGATTGTTTCATAACAAGCCATACAAGAAAAGCGCGAGAATCGTGGGAGAGGTGATGGGTAAGTACCATCCTCATGGAGATCAGGCCATATACAATACCCTAGCCAGAATGGCTCAGGATTTCTCTCTCCGCTATCTATTGGTTGATGGACAGGGCAACTTCGGAAGCATTGACGGCGACGCTCCCGCGGCGATGCGATACACAGAAGCGAGAATGTCCAAAATAGCTGAGGAGATGCTAAAGGACATAGATATGGAGACTGTGGATTTCATGCCCAATTTTGATGGAACTCTAAAAGAGCCGGTTGTGCTTCCCGCAAGGATACCAAACCTTCTAATCAACGGCTCAAGCGGCATCGCGGTGGGCATGGCCACGAACATGCCTCCACACAACCTCAAAGAGATTGTTGATGCACTCGTTTATTTGATAGACCACCCAGATGCGCCTGTGACAGAGCTTCTTAAATTCGTTAAAGGCCCTGATTTTCCAACTGGAGGACGTGTCATTGGGTATTCAGGATTGGTGGACGCGTACACCACAGGACGCGGAAAGATCAAGATTGTGGCAAAATACAAAATTGAGGGTCAGCGTATAATAATAAACGAGATACCTTATGGACTGAACAAGAGCAACATATTGAAGAAGATCGCAGAGCTGGTTCGCGAAGACAAAATCAAAGGAATATCGGATTTGAAAGATGAGAGCGATAGAGAGGGAATAAGGGTGGTCATAAAAGTTAAGAGGGACTACAATCCGGAAATTGTCGTAAATCAGCTGTTTGAGCACACGGAGCTGGAGAGCACATACGGAATAATAAATTTGGTGCTTGTGGACGGCGTGCCAAGGGTTTTGAATCTTAAAGAGTTGATGGAGGAGTACCTCAAGCATCGCATGCAGGTTCTCATACGAAAATCGGAGTTTCAGCTTAGAAAAGCGAGGGAGAGAAAGCACATTGTTGATGGATTGATAAAGGCCCTGAGCATAATTGACGAGGTCATAGCCACAATAAAGAAATCAAAGGATGTGAAGGAAGCGCATGCCAATTTGGTTTCCATGGGCTTCAGCGATGTGCAGGCAAAGGCCATTTTAGAGATGCGTTTGCAAAAGCTCACATCCATGGAAATCAACGCGCTCAAAGAGGAAGCTCGCGAGCTTGAGAATAAAATTGAGTACCTTGAGAAGCTGCTCAGCGATGAGGGCATGCGGTACGGAGTGATAAAAGATGAATTGAATGAGGTGAAGAGCAAGTACGGTGATGATAGAAGAACTGAGATTGTGTTTGGAGAGATGGAGCGCAGGAGCATTGAAGAGCTCATACCTTCCGAGGACACTGTCATACTCTTAACTGAAAGGGGCTATGTGAAGAGAATAACTTTGCAGGATTACAGGGTTCAAAATCGCGGCGGTAAAGGATTGCAGATTTCGTACGGAGAGGATGACCTTGTGAAGGACGTGGTTATGGCAAACACCCACGACACACTTCTATTTTTCACCTCCACAGGCAGAGTTTTTTCAGCAAAAGCTTACGAAATTCCCGAGAGCTCAAGGAAGTCGCGAGGACGGGCAATAGTGAACGTCATAAACAAGATTGATGGAAAGGTCATAAGAATGGCCGCAGTAAAGGAATTTGACGGCATACTCTTCTTCGTTACCAAGAAGGGCATAGTGAAAAGAACATACCTCTCCTCTTTTTCAAACATACGGAGCACGGGCCTTCGCGCGATTACCTTTGATGAAGATGACGAGATTGTGGATGTGCTCATAACCTCTGGAGAGGATGATGTATTCTTGTTCACCAAGCTGGGCATGGCAATAAGATTCAGCGAAGATGATGTGAGAATAATGGGCCGCACTGCACGGGGCGTGATTGGAATAAGACTGCGTGATGGTGACGAGGTCATATCTGCAGGACTCAGCTCTGAAGGGCGGTTTGTGTTCACCGTGCTGAGCAGCGGATACGGAAAGAGAACTCCCGTTGATGAGTACAAAACAATTAGAAGAGGTGGCAAGGGCCTGAAGAACATAAGCACTCATGGAGCGGAGGTTGTGAAGAGCATAATTGTAAATGATGATTCAGAGGTCATTCTCCTCACAAAGCTGGGAAAGAGCATGCGCATATCCGTGAAGAATGTATCAGTTTACAGCAGAGCGGCCAGAGGTGTGAAGCTCATGCACCTAGAAAATGGAGACGAGATAATCAACGCAGCAAAGGTGAAATAAAAAATTAAAGGAGCTCTTCAAATTCCTCTATCAACTCTGGATACTTTTTCTGCACTGCTTCCAGAATGGCGCGCACGGATATCTCGCTTATGTCCTCCTTGGATATCACGTCCATGAGCTTGTTCAGTGTTTCATCGCTCAGCTCCGATAGTTTCTCCTTCACGAACCAGTTGCGGAGATGCTTCTTCTCCCACTTCGCTTTAACTTTCTCTTCGTATTCCTTGAAGCACTCAGCAGTTGGATTGTCAAGGCACTTCGCTGCAACCTCTCCTGCCCAGCGCCCGGAGATAGACGCGTTTGCAATTCCGCCACCTGTTATGGGATCAATGAGCCTTGCAGCGTCTCCCACAAGCATTATTCCATCTCCAACAAGATGCTTAGGCACAGGGCACACAGAAACCGCGCCTGTGATTATTTGTGTGGCACCACCTTTTTTGAGCTCCGGATGCTCCTCAATGAATTTGTCCAGGTACTTCTTTGGCTCTGCCGTGTCCTTTATCTTGTTGAGCGCAACTCCTATTCCCACATTCGCCTCGCCCTTGCCCTTGGGGAATATCCACAGATACCCGCCGGGAGCGCAGGAGCCTATGTAGAAGTGCGTGAATTTCTCATCTATGTCTATGTTTGTCATTCTGTACTCTATGCACGTCACTATATCCCTCTCCCTGAGCACCGTGTTCAAGCCGGCCCATCTTGCAACCTGTGACTCGTAGCCATCCGCAGCTATAATCACCTTCGCCCTGACTTCCACTTCCTCTCCAAACTTGCGAATCACTGCACCCACCACTTGATTTCCTTCTTTGAGTATCTTAACCGCGGGGGATTTGAGCCATAGCTCCGCACCCTCTTCCACGGCAAGGGCTGCCAGATGCTTGTCAAAGTATTCGCGATTGATGACGAATCCCACTTCGTTGCCCGCCTGCTCCGCAGATAGCGTCACGATGCTCTTCTCATCAGGGGAGTATATCTTTGCGCCTTCAATCTCAGCATCCACCCATTTCTTGTCCACCTTCACTTCCACAATGTCAAGCCAATCTCTGGATATGCCCTCCGCACAGCGCACAGGCACGCCGATTTCAGGCCTCTTCTCCACCAACAGCACCTTGGCGCCGTTTCTCGCTGCGAAGCGAGCGGCCATGCTACCGCCGGGACCTGCACCAATCACCAGAACATCATACTCGTATCTCTTCATTTTGACCACCAGTCCGCCTCAATGGCACCCACGGGGCACGCGCGGATGCAGAATCCGCATTTTATGCACTTATCCTCGTTAATTTCCACCCTTGTCTCATTTAGGAACATGCAGTTCACAGGACATGAGCCCACGCATGCTCCGCAGTAATTGCAAAGCGCTGGATTTACCTTCATCAAGTTCATCCCTCCACGCCCACAACGTTGCCGTGCTTCTTTCTGTACTCTTCCAAGCTGATTGAATACTTCTTCTCCGTCTCGGTCCTGAACGTGGGTCCAGAGTTGTACGAGCAGAACGGAACAAGGCGCATATCGGGTGTCACATAGTGAATAACGCACCGTATCACGCGAGCAATATCGTAGTTCCAGTGGTCCTGGAAGTGCATTGTGCCAATGAACATGGAGTCCCAGTGCAATCTGCCCAGAGAGTCCTTCGTGCCCTGCTCAAACACACCTACTATCTCCTTCAGCTTGAAGCCAGATGGTGCGTACTCTTGATCGTAATGTCTCTTGAGTATCTTGTAAAGGGTGAGCACGTTCCTCAACTTGCCCTTCTTCTCAAACTCCTCGTTGAAAACACGAGGTGCAATCTCCTCAATGAGTCCCGGAATGTCTATGAACCGAGATATGGGTATTACCTTGTTTTTATCGTAGTCTTTGAACACATAAGTTGCA
The DNA here is from genome assembly GCA_964425415.1 of uncultured Thermoplasmata archaeon. Classification (GTDB taxonomy): domain Archaea; phylum Thermoplasmatota; class Thermoplasmata; order Thermoplasmatales; family Aciduliprofundaceae; genus JAADDK01. The sequence continues at coordinate 34,696 of CAYRMJ010000001.1, forward strand.
GCGCCGCAGGCTGGATGCGTTGTAAACGAAGGCTCAGGCTTTCTGAATATCTGCGATGCCAGCTCTGCGAACAGAGCAGCCACAGGAATCGGGAAGAAATCAGTCTTTTCAATGAAATCCGTCTGCTCATGCAAATCTCTTATCAAATCTCCCGTGGTATAGCGCATCTTAAGCAGCTCTCCCTGTGGGATTCTACCAGTGAGCGCTACGGGCTGGAAGTTCACGGCGCGAATCACATCCAAATTCTCAAGACCAAATTCAACTATTTTTCCCACTTCATCATCGTTAACTCCTTTAACCACAGTTGGAACAAGAACTGTTGCCAGAGGCTTCGGCTTCACGTTTCTGAGATTCTCAATGGCCTTCATCTTGGTGGGAAGAAGATTCACTCCGCGAGCCTGAATATAGGTGCTCTCTTTGAATCCGTCAAACTGCAAGTACACAGTGTGCATTCCCGCATCCGCCATCTTCTGGGCAAAATCGGGAACATTGGCTATGAGTATTCCGTTGGTTGCCACCTGTATTTGCGGAAATCCCAACTCACGGGCTTTTTCTATCACTTCAAAGAATTTTGGATATATTGTTGGCTCGCCGCCTGCAAACTGAATGGCCGGAGTGGGCACAGGCCTCTCAGCTCTGAGCAGTTCCATCATCTTAACCACTGTGTCAAAATCAGGCTCGTACACATACCCTGCGGCGTTTGCGTTGGCGAAGCAGATTGGACAGCGCAGGTTGCAGCGATTGGTCAAATCAAGATTTGCAAGGGCTGTGAAGGAGTAATGATGCTTTGAGAATCCATTGTAAACTTCGGGGTACTCAGGACCCACACCATCAAGAATCATTCCCCACTTCTCCATCCAGTGCCATACCTCGGCGTCTCCGTAGTAAATATCCTTGAACTCGCCGTGCTCTGGGCACGTTTTCTTGTACCATATCTTGCCGTCTTCCTCGTATATGGTGGCAGGAATCACCTTGCTGCACACAGGACAAAGAGATTTTGTCTCCCTTGGCAGTCCCTTTTTCAGGTCAGATTTTTTTATGACATACATAAACTCCCCATTTCCGTATATAATTTTAAAATTTTGTAGTTATCTGTGCGACAATTTTCTGAAAATGAAGGGCGCGGCTATTATGCCCATTGCGACGCCCATTCCCAGTCCCAGAGAATAGACATGCTCAAATAAGTAATTCACCACCTTTGATGTTTCATTTTCCAGAAAAAGAGGAACGGGCAATTTGACATAAGGATCACGAACTATTGAACCGTTGTTTCTAAACACCAAAACGATCTTTGCATAATTGCTGTGAAATCCATATATTGCTGACACGCCCCTTCCGCTCCAAATATACGAGAGTTTGATGGTGCGATTTGACTCGCCAAATCCCACAGCTCCAAGAGATGAGGTGTTGTACCATCTATCGCGCCCATTAATTAATCTCCACTCTTTACCTCTTCTCAAAAAAGGTCTCATTTTAGAATGGGCATGCACGTACATCTTATGAACCAAGAACACACGTCCACTTTTCAAATCAGAGGTTATGTGTATATCGTAGCGAACCATGTTGCGGGTTATGTTGAAATTTCCTTTTGTGTAATTGCGAGATGCAATGTACAGATCAAAAATCACATTTGCATAATGCCCTGTTTTTTGATTCAAAAACCGCAAAGTGACATTTTTCCACATTCTCAAATGCACAAATTTGCCCATATTCGCGCTGGTATTTACCCATCTTTGCACTTTCATTCCTTGCAGATCGCCATTGTAAATTCCAAATCTGCGAAAGTGATTAATTTCATAATAAATCTTATCAAAACGTAGGTAAATGTTCAAGTTTGAGTTTACGGATATTCTTAATGTGGAGTTCTCTGGATTTACGAGAATCTTCGCTCTGTGAAATCGCTGCTCAACTGCGCTGCCTTGAACCACGGATGTGGTGAGAATTGCGAATGCGACTATGAGAACAATAACAGCTTTCACAATTACTAATATTCCAAAATATGATAAATGAATTGTGGTACAAAATTTGAATTATTTTAGAAGCTCTCTGCGATAAGAGAGGGCAATGACTAAAAGTATCGCTGATGTGGCTGCCAAGATGGTAATGGTGTAGATGTATGGCCAGCAATTTCCCTCTCCCTCGTAATAGTGCTTAACTGAATTTGAAGAAGATATTGCACCAGCATTTTCCAAAATTAATCGTGTGTAGTTGGTTGTTGAGAATATGTTCAAATAAACCACTGGCACGCCTGTCTCCTTTGAGAGCTCCACAGCCATTCTTCCGGCGCTTGAAGATTCAAGATTCTTCACATTTAAAATCATTGTAATATCCCCAGTTTCCATCTCTTTTCTGTACTTTGTTATGTCTTCGCTGGATGCAAATTGGTTTGGGCCTTCAACGAGAACTCCTCGGATATTCATTCCAAGCTCCTTCGCAATGTAGAACACACCGGGAACTGTAAGCAAAACACCTTTTCCGTAAACTCCTGAGTCGTGAATCATCTGAATTGAAAGTGAGAGTGAATTGTTCAGCTCTTTTAAAAATTCGCGATAATTTTGGAAGAAATAATCGGTATGCGTTGGGTCAAGGGTGGATAATGTGTTGTAAATTGCTCGTGCAATACCAATTGCGTTTTTAGTGTAAAGCCAGTATCCATGAACGCACTTCTTCATGTCCCCAAGGGGCAAAAGCGTGGCATTGTAATTTTGAAAATCAAGAATACGCTTGCTCTTTGCCGCCTCCTTTATGTTTCTGTCCACGGAGAAAAACTCACTGCTGGCAAGCACCACAAGAGTTGCCCTTTCAATTTTGTGCATGTCCTCAGATGTGAGGGAGTAATCATGAATGTCCGTGCCAGACGGCACTATGAAAGTGGAATGCACATACAATCCTCCAATTTGCTTAACTATGGAGGAGAATATCTGTAGTGTGGAAACGACCTCTATTTTCTCGCTTCCAGCATGGGTGTATGGAAACAAAGCGCAAACTGCCATTGCAACGAGTAAAATGGTGAGTACTCGCATGTGGTTAGGTAATGCCTAACCTGATATAAACATTGCTCAAAACAAAAAACAAGAAAATGGTTTTCACACAATCTCTATTTCATATTTTCTCCGCACTCCATCAAAATCTCCACGAATATAGCGTATTGCCTCGGGCAGAGCGTTCATTATGTCTCTCGCGGTCATTCCATCCTCTCCAATTCTCTCCGCCGCAATGTCTCCTGCAAAACCGTGCACGAACACGCCCATGCGCACCGCATCCTCAAAATCCAGCCCCAATCCGAACATGGCAGCTATTGTGCCTGTTAGCACATCTCCGCTGCCAGCTGTGGCCATTCCCGAGTTACCACTCATGTTAACATAAACTCTTCCATCCGGCATGGTTATTAGCGTGTGAGCGCCCTTGAGCACGATGATAGCTCCATGTTCCGAGCTGAATTCCCTTGACACTTCAATTCCATTCTTCAAAATATCCTTCACGGTCATTTTTGTGATGCGAGCCATCTCTCCCGGATGCGGGGTTAGAACTGTCGGCGCATTTCTCTCATTCAGTACCTCTATATTTTGAGATAGGGCAGTTAGTGCATCTCCGTCTATTAGCAGGGGCTTTTCAATCCTCGGTATGAGGTCCAGCATGAGCTTCTGCGTTCTCTCGTTAAGAGAGGTCCCGGGACCAAGAACAACGAAATCCACCATCTCTGCGATTTTGAGTATGTCCTCTCTCGCCGTGTATGCGATGCTTCCCTCCTCCGTCTCTTCCAACGGATGAAACACTATCTCCCGCCCTTCAGCGCCGATGAACGGCACCACAGATTTTGCAGTGGCAAGGCGCGAGTATCCTCCGCCAGCTTTGAGGAACGAGAGCGCGGAGAAAAACGGCGCACCGAAGTATTTTTTCGCTCCAGCAACGAACAGTGCATCCCCAAATGTGCCCTTGTGTCCATCCTTTCTTCTCGGAGGAATTGGAACGGGCTCGTTTATCATTATTTTTATCTCTTCGTCATTGTAATTCTCTGGGGGGAAGGATATGTGAGAAACGTACAGCTTTCCGCAGTGCTCAAATCCGGGATACAGCACATTTCCGATTTTTGGCAATCCAAAGGTGACCGTGTAATCCGCCCGCACAGCGATGCCCATCACCTCCCCGGTGTTTCCGTTGATTCCTGAAGGAATGTCCACTGAAAACACTAATTTGGCAAGGCGATTTATCATTCTTATCGCCTCTGCGTATCTGCCCTCCACATCCCTTGATATTCCCGTGCCCAATATTCCGTCAATGACGGCATCCGCTTGCTCAACCGCAAACTCTATCATCGCATTCGCCCCTGAGAATCTCTCCATGGGTATTCCGATTCTCTCCGCAATCTCGTAGTTCATTCTCGCCGCTCCACGGTATTTTGATGGATCGCTCATGAGGTAAATTTTCACATCCGCACCGTTGGAAAATAATTTTCTGGATAAGGTGATTGCATCCCCGCCGTTATTTCCCGGCCCTGCAAAGGCCACGAATTTTTTGCCCTTTAACTCTCCAAAATATCTTAGAATCACGAAGTACAGCGAATGCGCCGCGTTCTCCATCAGCAGCTTATCTTCAATTCCGTAATTCTCAATCGCCCTCCTGTCCAGATTTCTCATCTGCTCAACGGTGCTTATTCTCATTTCAATCACCTTGGTGGACATGGGCATTATGCTAATTTACCTTTCTCCGATAGATTATTTTTGAAAACTTTATTATATGGTTTGCAAATCATCATGTATGGTGACCGCAGGTACTGTTGAGAAGGGTGACGCCTTTGTCAGCATAGAATCAGCAAATGAAAGGGAAATTCAAATTCGGAGCAAGCTTCAGAGAATTTACGGAGAAGCGGTGAGAAAAACTGTGGAAGATATGACATCCGATTTGGTTGCAAAGATAGAGGTTGTTGATATGGGCGCTCTGGACTGGGTTTTGAGGGCGCGAATTGAATCAGCGCTTAGAAAGTTCAGGGGTGAGGAGGAATGAAGCTCAGAAGAACGAGGCTCTACGTGCCGGGAAACAATCCACATCTCATTGAGAATGTTGGTCTTTACGGGGCAGATTGCATAATATTGGATCTTGAAGACTCCGTGCCAGTGGACCAGAAATTTGATGCACGCATTTTAGTGAAGTACGCACTTCAAAATGTGGATTTCGGAAAAAGTGAGCGGTGGGTCAGAATTAATGGATTGGACACGCCGTTCTGGAAAAAGGACCTTGAAGAAGTGCTTCCTTTAGTGGATGTGGTAAACGTTCCAAAAGTTGAGAGTGAAGAGGATTTGGAAAAAATACACAAAATTATGAGCGAAATAGAAAGAGAGCACGGGCTATCTGAGAGGGCTGTTGTGCCCATAATAGAAAGTCTCCGTGGCCTAACCAATGCTCGCAATATAGCGGCGCATTCAAGGGTGGTGGCCCTTGCATGGGGTGGCGAGGACCTCACCGCAGAGCTTGGCATACCTAAGAAGAAGGCACTCATTCTGGATCATGTGCGTGCAGAGATTGTAATTGCAGCAAAATCGCAGGGAAAGATGGCCCTTGACACCGTGTACAGCAACATAAGAGATGAGGAGGGCCTGTTTGAATACGCCAGAAGGGCGAGGTACATGGGTTTTGACGGAGTTGGCGTTCTTCATCCAAATCAAATTGAAATTGTGCATCGTGCATTTAGGCCTGATGATAAGGAGATAGAAGATGCGAGGAGAATTGTGGAAGCCGCGGAACTGGCCATGAAGGAGGGAAAGGGCGTGATAACCGTGAAAGGTAGAATGGTTGACAAGCCTGTGCTTGAGAGGGCAAAGAAAATACTTGCTTTTGCGGAGGTGGAGTGAATGCCAATTAACGCTGTTGGTCGTGAGGTTCCAAGTGAGATAAACGGGCAGAGATTCAAGCCCTTTGCAGGGGATCTTAAAACTCCCCCGGAGGGCAGAAGAGCAGGCTCGCTGGTGCGAATGGCACCCCGTGGCAGGGACAAGGTTGTCAATTCTCTGGAGGAGGTGATAAAGAAAGTTGGCCTTGAGGATGGAATGACCATCAGTTTTCACCATCATCTCCGCAATGGTGATTTTGTGGTGAACATGGTCATGCAAACAATCCAGAAGATGGGCATAAAAAACATTAGGATTTTTCCAACTGCGCTTTTCCCGGTGCACGAGCCCCTTGTTCCCATGCTCTCCGATGGGACTATTAGGAGAATAGAGGGAAGCATGAACGGTCCGCTGGGAGAGGCAACGAGCTATGGCGCAATGCGCGAAACTGCGGTTCTTAGATCTCATAGTGGAAGAGTGCGAGCCATGGAAACCGGCGAAGTGCATGTGGACGTGGCGTTCATAGCCGCACCCACCGCCGATAAATACGGGAATCTCAATGGTGTGGAAGGGCCATCTGCATGCGGCCCTCTCGCGTACGGGATGGTTGATGCATACCACGCGGACCACACCGTTGCAATAACTGATAATCTCGTACCCTATCCAGCGCATCCAATAAGCATATTCCAGCACCAGATTGATTACGTGGTTCCCGTGGACAAGATAGGAGATCCGCAGGGCATAATGTCCGGAACTCTTAGGATAACCACCTCTCCATCAAGATTGAAAATTGCAAAATACGCTCTGGAAGTTATTGACCGAGTTGTGTTAAGAGATGGCTTCTCATTTCAGGCGGGAGCTGGCGGAATCTCCCTCGCCGTTACTAAATTCTTAGGAGACCTCATGCGCAAGCGTGGAATAAGAGCATCCTTCATAAATGGAGGCGTTACGAAGTACGTGGTTGACATGCTCCATGAGGGCCTTGTGGATGTGGTGTTTGACGGACAGGCCTTTGATCTGGATGCGGTCAAATCGCTAAAGGAGGACATGAATCACATAGAAACACCCCTCGCCATGTACGGCAATCCATATTCCTCAGGGGGCATAGTGAACATGCTGGATGTCGGAGTTTTAGGCGCCACGGAGGTGGATGTGGATTTCAACGTGAATGTGAACACGCACAGCGATGGTTTGCTACTGCATGGCATAGGCGGGCATCAGGAGGTTGCCGCAGGCTCTGCTCTCACAATAGTAACCGTGCCCCTTTACAGATACCGCGTTCCCGTTATAAAGGAAAGGGTTACAACGGTGACCACTCCGGGAGAGGTCATTGACGTGGTTGTTACTGAGCATGGAATCGCTGTGAATCCGAAGAGAGACGATATAATTGAAGCGATGCGCGGCTCAAAGGTGCCCATTTACGATATTCAGGATTTGCAGAAGAAGGCGGAGAGGATATGCGGCAAGCCTGAGGAACCGAAAACAACCGATGAGATAATCGCAGCGATACTGTGGAGAGATGGTACGGTCATAGACGTGGTTTATAAAGTTAAAGATTAATTTTACCTCATCTATTTTTCTCTAAACGCAAATCCATCTTATCTTTATCTTTTTTGTAGGTATTGGACAGTTCCCGCAGCCTACAACATAGTGATTTTTCAGAAAAGTTTATATAACATGTTGCGCATTACATAACCTAGGGTGATATGATGAAAAAACTGGTAAAAGAGGAAGGCGCAGTTGTGGGACTTCCACTGTACATATTGATTACAGTGGTAGTTGCAGCGGTTGCTTTAGCGGCAGTGCTGAGCTTTATGGTGACCTCTGGACCATCTATAAACAGCTGGCAGATATACATAAGCAACGGAAGTAGTGGTAGTTTTAATCTTACAAAGGTTATAAAAGCGCATACAGATACAACTGGAGAGGCAAAATGGAGTGGTCAGGTCAAGATTGTGATTGAGGACCAGAATGGGCATCCGCTTCCAAATGTGAAAGTGGTGCTTGATGGATGCGGTGTGACCGAGGCAGGGCAGACTGACTCAAATGGTACCGCGGTCATTACATTGAACGATGTTACCCTACCAAGCGGTGTACAGCAGGATCAGATACAGGTGAAGATGCAGTATCCCGGTCTTATTGGAGAGCAGACTAAAACTGACACAATAACAGTAATAAGAGGGTAATCTCACTTCATTTCAATTTTTATTAATATGTCTTTTGGTTTTTTAACACCTTTGAATGATGATAACAATCCAGATATTGTGTTCACTACCACATCTTGAGCAAATTTTCCCATGTATATCTCCTTTCCGTTTACCTGTACAGAAATATTAGCATTAGGATTCCAGTATCTGCAATTTTTAAAATCGTCCTCACCTTTGTATATCGCTCTAGCCATCTCTTCGCAATTTCTGTGTCCACATTCTCCACAATTGAAGTTAGGGAGCTTATTTAGTATGTGCTCTATCTCTACCTCTCTTTCAATGTATCCAATAACATCTTCAATGTTCGGATTGGCCATTATACAATTTTCACATTTTGCATCTCCAAAGCAAATCTTTTTTATGAATTTTTCAGATTTAAAACCTTCCACCAGCACAATATCATATTTGAGAGATTTGAGAACGGAAAATAACGGTGCAGAGTCCTTAAAGGATACCATCTCCTCCCCGAGCAAAACAACCTCTCGTGCTCCTGCTTTACGAAATCTGTAACTATCTTTTCCCTCAACATCCACGTGGGACACATGCTTAACAACGGCAATGGAATATCTTTCTTTCATCGCCTCCACAATCTTTTCAATCATGGTAGTTTTTCCAGAATTGGAATATCCGCAAAATCCCAAAATCAATTATCTCACCTCCAGAGATGCACTATTACCTCTTCATCTTTTTCTACCAAATCCACGGTAGATGGAATTACAATGTATCCGTCAGAATGAGCCAAACTCGTAATCGCACCGGAGGTTTTGTAAGCAGGATACGCGTATCCATCTTTTAACCGCACTGTGAAAAACTGCATTCTACCCAATGTTGATGTGATTCTGCGAGCCATACGAGCGCGAACAGTGTTCTCTTTTATGGGTGATAAACGCGCCATTTTTCTCAATGCTGGGCGCAGAAACTGATAGGCATCATTCAGACAAGATGTAGGAAAACCGGGCATTCCAAATATTAGCTTTCCCTTTACGAGGGCGGCCCATGTGGGCTTTCCGGGCTTTATCTGAACCCCATGAAAAAGCACATTGCCCATATCTGAAACTACATCAATTAGCAAATCTCGCTCTCCCACAGAAGAACCACCAGAAAATACAATCATATCGTAAGATAATGCCTTTTCAAGTTTTTCTCTTATCTCCTCTTTACTATCTCGGACGTATGGAAACGGGTACGCTATGCCCCCGTTTTCATTTACTATGGCAGATATGGTGTATGTGTTAACATCGTATATCTTTCCCTTTCTCAATTGTTCTCCTGGCTTTATTAACTCATCTCCAGTTGGCAAGATGGCAACTCTTGGCTTGCGATATACCTTTACCTTATCTATTCCAACAGCTGCAATTGCTCCTATTTTCGCAGGGGTGAGCTCAGTTCCTGATTTCAAAACGATATCTCCTCTTTTTATGTCTTCGCCCTCGGGCGCCACATCAAATCCCGGATGTACTGCTCGGTACACCAAAAGATTATCATCTTCAACTTCAGTATCTTCAACTCTAACCACAGCATTGGCACCTTCAGGCAGCATTGCACCTGTGGCCACTTCCACAGCCTCGCCACTTTTTATCTTAATTTCTTTAAATTCACCTGTGTTTATTCTACCCACAATTCTCAATTTTTTAGGCTCGTATTGCCCCGCACCAAAAGTGTCTTGGGCTATTACAGCGTACCCATCCTCGGCGGCCCGTGCAAATGGTGGCACACTAATGTTGGATACTACATCCTCCGCAAGAACTCGCAATGCGGCATTTATAATGGGAACCTCTTCCACTTCTTCAATTAAAGGCACATTTTCCAACAATATCTTCAAGGCTTTATCAAACGGAATAAGATCTCGGAAAGGTCTCATAGATGGACATGCTCAATCATGCATATCAATCTTGTGCCTCATCCTGTATTTCAACTTTCTTTCCCCGTGCCTGTGGCACCACGCGGTACCTACCGTTGAAATCTCTTTCAAGCTCCTTTCCATCAAAGAGCCTGTCAAGAAATATAGCCAAAGCTGCCACCTCGCTGTGCGGCTGATTGCCCACCGCAATGTTGTAATCCACTGAATCATACACTTCCCTCGGAACTTTTTCAGCTCCAACGACAACCAATATATCATCATCCCTTTCAATCTTTGATATCACTTCATCCACGGGCAAACCGTACATTGTGAGATGCACTTTAGTTCCTTTAAACTCTTTAAGCACTCTTCTCCAATTTACACCACTCTCAATTTCAAAATTTCCTCCAAATCGTGAGACGACATCCCGAACAGTGCTTTCAACCTTTGCATCTTTGGATGAAATCAGTATTCTATCCGCTCCAAAAGCTCGCGCTACAAGAGCCACATGCGTGGTTATTCTTTTATCTCTCTGTGGCCGATGTCCGAGCCTGAGGACGGTTATCATAGGCGCTCAAATATGTCATCATCATTATTATTTTTTTCACTCGTAGCAACATTTTCTTTTTTATCTTCTTTTTTTTGCATTTCACTGCCCGGCGGATAGAGTGCAAGAAACATAAATCCTATAGCGAAGAACACCAGAACCAGCTCTGCGGCAGTAAGCAGGAAAATTACAGCCTCGCCAATAAGGTCCTTGTTTGTGTTCACATCTGCAATGACCCATAGAATTATTGCTCCTCCAATTGAAAGTCCTCCCAAAAAAGTGCTAATGGCGGCTCTCGTTCCTCTTATCCTCGGCAATTGAAACAGCACTGCGGTTGCACCGGCCATGAACATTGCAAACACAAGAATTACAGCTGAGAGTAGAGAGGGATTTTGAAGATACAGAAAATATCCAAATACACCAATCAAAACGAAGCTTATACCCGAGATCAATCCCAAGCGCTCCTCTTCCCAAGCAAACTGCTCAAAGAACATCACCGCACCACCACATTCATACCCTTTATATCCAACTTTTCGCTCCTCTTAATAAGGGCTCGGAGCATTATCTGGCTCACTCCCAGTTTTTCAACAATATGCCCTAAAAATGCGCTTTCTTGCGTTGCAATTTCCACGATTTTCTGTTCCCAATCCTCAAATTCCTCATCGGACATGGTTATAACACGAAGAACTTCCGATGCTTCCATTATCGGTATTGTCAGCGTGATTTGAAATATGTCGTAGTATGTGTGATACGCTCTCACCACTCCGCTTTCAGTGGTTAGCCATTGAGTCTCCACAAACTTTATGTTTTCAAGATATTGCAAAGCCTTTACTCCCTCCTCACCGTATTTTTCCCTTATATCTTCAACAGTGCACCATTTCTTTGTGAGTTCCTGAAAAACCTTTTTCTTAACATCCGTATTGCATGAATAAAATACGGATACTAAATCACCTATCTCATTTATAACTTTGATTCTGTTCCCGGGCATTGGGAGGGTATCGCTTTAAAAGATATATATTTTGTGATTTAAAGAGAAATTCATGGGCCTTTGAGTGCATTTATATACTCCACAACTATGCAGGTTCTATGAAATTTATCATTGACATGGACGGTGTGATTTACCGCGGCTCCACGCCTCTTCCTCATGCTGCGGAGTTCATAGAGTTTCTCCAGAAAAACGAAATTGAATTTGTTTTTGCCACCAACAACTCCACGAAGACAAGGGAGATGTTTGCGGAGAAGCTTGCGAGAATGGGAATAAATGTGAAACCTGAAAGAATAATCACCTCCTCGTATGCCACCGCGGAATTCCTGCGAAATAGAGAGAAAAATGGCAGAGCGATTATTATTGGGGAGAAGGGTGTTGAAGAGGAAACTAAAAGAATAGGTTGGAAAGTTTTGAATTTGGATGAATGGAGAAAGGCTACGCACGTGCTGGTGGGCATGGATAGAAATCTTACCTATGAGAAGCTAAAATCTGGGACTCTTGCGATAAACAACGGAGCTGAGTTCGTAGCCACCAACAGTGATGTGAACTTTCCATCCGAGGAAGGATTGATTCCCGGAGCAGGGAGCATGGTCGCGGCGCTGGAGGCAGCCACAGGCAAGAAGGCGATGGTCATAGGCAAGCCCAACGAGCCGTACATAGAAATCCTGAAGAATGTTCTTGGAGATGGAGAGTACTGGATGGTGGGAGATAGAACTGACACGGACATGATACTTGGAAGAAAATTGAATGCGAGAAACGTGCTTCTCCTCACTGGAGTTGCAAAGAAGCCAGCTGGAATGGAGGATTATGTATTCAATGATCTTGGCGAGTTCGTAAATTTTCTGAGGGATAGAATATGAATCTAATTGAAAAGGTTGAGGCACTCAGGTCTGAGATAGGAGATGTGGTTTCCGAGAGAATTAAAGAATTTGAGCGCGTGCGCCGTGAGAGCCCAGAGAGAATATTTCAGGAGCTTGCATTCTGCATTCTCACCGCAAACTCATCGGCGAAGATGGGCTTGAAGGCGCAGAATAGCATAGGTGATGGATTTCTCACATATCCTGAGGAAAAATTGAGGGCGGAGCTGAGAAAAATCGGGTACAGGTTCTGGAGAGTGCGAGCGGCATACATTGTGCAGGCGCGGTGGATACTTCCTGAACTTCAAACTATTTTGGAGATGAACGAGTTTGAGGCGCGAGATTATCTTGTGGAGAGGGTAAAGGGTCTGGGAATGAAGGAAGCATCGCATTTTCTACGCAACACCGGCGCGAAGAATCTCGCGATTGTGGATCGGCACATAATTCGCGTGCTTCAGGAGCATGGTTATCTGGAAGAGGTGAAAAATCTCACCAGAAAAAGGTACCTTGAGATTGAGGAAAAAGAAAGGAAAATTGCGAAATCGGTGGGAATGAATCTCGCTGAATTTGACCTGTACCTGTGGTACATTAAGACAGGAGCGGTACTTAAGTAAGAGCTAAATTTTCATATTTTTAAGTGCGTGAGCAATTACCTCAGCCACGGTTATTTTGCTATGTTCACTCTCAATGGTATCCGTAGCTGCGAATTCATCCACGCTATTTTTAAGCTTTTCCACGGCATTTTTTATGAAGAGCCCATGGGTGCAGACAGCATATATTTTGGATGCACCCTGCTCCCTCAACTGCTCGGAGGCCCTTGCGATAGTACCGCCAGTGGATATTATATCGTCAACTATGGCAACAACTTTTCCATCAACCTCTAAATGTTTAGGTTTTATTATCACTTCCTCTCCGCTAAGGCGAGTCTTCTCAAGATAATCAAACTCAGCGTTAACAGTATCTGCAACATACTTTGCTCTCTTGTAGCCACCTTTGTCAGGTGAGATTACGACATTCACCCCTCTCTCTTTAAGAAACTTGCCAATGGGCCTTGTGGCGTGAAGGTGCATGGTGGGTATGTTGAACCAGTTTAAGATGGAATCTGCGTGTAGATCCATACCAATGAAATAGTCCGAGTATAGTGCAATGTGCCGTGCCATGACCCTTGCGCTTATTGCCTCTCCCCTCACAAATATTTTGTCCTGCCGTGAATAGCCAAAATAAGGAACTACTGTTATTATTTTTTTCACACCTAGCTCACGTAGAGCATCCTGTAAAATGAAGAGCTCAATTATTTTCTCCTCGGGATAGGTTGTTTGAACAAGCGCAACAACTTCATCGTTAATTTCAGGCACTAAAACCCGCTGCTCCCCATCAGGAAAACGTGACCTATCAGGTTCTATGAATTCAACATCCATTGCCTCTGCTATTCTTCTCCCCAAACCAAGAGATGCACTTCCAGCAACAATTTTCATAGGGGTGTATGTGTCAGCAAATTAAAAAATTTTCTTTATGGGATTTGTAGAGTCCTTTATATTTTCTCATCATTTGTCCAAGCTTCAAGTTTGAATCTCAGCATCTTTTTTCCAGAGAACCAGAACT
>CAYRMJ010000002.1:0-8171 GCA_964425415.1 uncultured Thermoplasmata archaeon
CAAAACCAGTGGTTGTAAAGGACAAGGTGGGAAGAAGAAGGTACATCGTTGCATTGCGCACAGAAAACATTAAAGAGGCTTTTAGAGAAATAAAAAATGTGGACGAGTGGGCCAAAATCATTCCTGTAAATGACAAATATGTTTTGGTTCGTTGTAGGCATTGGTACAAAGATGAGGTGATATCTATACTCCTTCAGCACGGTGTTGAAACTAAAATCACTACAGGTACAATCAAAAAGGCTAAAAAGATTATCAACTCTTTACCGCATTGATTATATCGGAGAGAGCACTGTAAATATCGTCAACTTCTTCCACAATGGTGCCTGTGACAACAATGTCTGCGCCGCTATCAACCGCTCTCTTTGCCATTTCAGGAGTTCTTATTCCCCCTCCAACAATGAGGGGAATGGAAATTTCAGATTTCACCATTGCAATCATTTCAGGAGGCACAGGCTCAGGCGCTCCGCTGCCAGCTTCCAGATACACAAATTTCATACCAAGATACTGAGCTGCAAGAGCATAAGCAACCGCATCCTGCGGTCTATCTCTTCTTATGAGTCTTGCACGGCCCACACGCCCGACGGTCATTCCGGGTTCAATTATTATGTATCCCATGGGTATGGGTTCAATACCCATTTTCTTCACGAAAGGTGCTCCACGAACCTGATGACCTATAATCATCTCAATGCTCTCAGAGTTTAGCAAACTCATGAAATACAGGGCATCAGCATGGGGCGATAGCACACTTGCCGAGTTTGGAAATATGATTACTGGAAGTTTTACCTTTTTCTTAATCTCAACTATTGTTTTGTCCATATCCTCTTTTGTTATTCCTGTGGAGCCACCGATCATGATCGCGTCCGTTCCTGCGCGCATTGCCTCCTCAGCAATTTTTGCGGCATTCCTCGGCTCTTGATCTGCAGGATCTATCAATGTCATGTGCATTTTTCCGCTTTTTACTTTCTCTTCAATGTAATTCATAACCTTCATGTTAATCCCCCAATCAGGTACGAGAGCAAACCCATCAGCATTCCGTACTTCACATACTTCTGTCCTCTGTGTGGGTCTTTAAATTGAATGAGTGCGGCGTATATAAAAATTCCGTCAGAAATCATCACAGCAAATAGGTAATATTGAGAGAATGAAAAATAAAGATACGGAATTGGACTTAAAGACACGGCAAGAATAGTTGAGAGAAATGCAACCATGCCTGCCATGTACCTACCAATCTTTTTTGGAAGAGTTCTCCTGTTGATATCTCCGCTCATGTCTTCCACATCTTTGATTATCTCACGGGCAAGATTGGAAAAGAAAGCCATCAGAGCAAACATTATCATGAGGAGCATTCTTCCGAATATGGCTCCGCCAAACACAAATAACATGCCCACAAGTATGCTTATAGCCACATTTCCTGCGAAACCCTCGTATTTCAATGAGGATTCATATAACAGCAGAATTACAACTGCATAAGACGCAATTAATAGCGCGCATGTTGAGATGAGAAAAGAAGTTAGTATGCCCAGTGCAAAGAGAATGGCCGCGTAAACAACGGCAATGTTTGGGCGTATTTCTCCCGCAGGAATAGGTCTTTCTGGATGATTGATTTTGTCCACATCCCTGTCATAATAATCGTTTATCACATTACCTCCAGCTGCAATAAGAACTACTGTGGCTATGCCCAGCACCAAATTAAGCCAATTTTGAACGATGTTTTGGCCCAAGGAAATCAGACCCACCAGTACGACTGCCAAGGCGGACATCAGACAGTTGATGGGTCTGGTGATTCTTATGTACGGATTCACCATCCGCGGAATGTGCCGAAAAGATATAATAATTTCCGAATTGCCAAGCGATAGATATTTATTAATGAAATAAGTTATGGTTTCCGATATATATGAGTGGAAGGGTGTTTACGTATCCCATATCAAACAAGGTTACGGTAGAGGTTATAGATGAGTTGGAGCATTATTCTGCACTGAGGAGATTGTACAAATTAAAAGGAGAAAATGTGGATGTATATGTGGTCACCTACGGGCTTGATGATGAAGATTTATCTAAAATAAGGGGCATTGATGAAAATTTCAATGTTTTAAAGGTGGAAGATTATCTTGAGAATCTAAATGATTTCATAGAGCGTCTTTACAATGATGGAAACATTCAGGTGAAGGAAAGGCGAAGTTTTTACTGCAGCCGATGTGATGCATACTACACTCAAAATGAGATAAAGGTGGAGGAGAGAGAGCAGGTTTACAATGTGATACGCACAAGAATTGGAAGGCGGCTTTACTTCATAGACCGCCTGCCTGATGGCATAGAACCCGTAGGTGTGGCCATAAACGAATCTGAGAAACTTATATATGTCAGAATGGACAGGGAAACATGGCTAGCGCCGGAATCCATGAGAGAGGTTTTAGTTAAAAACATAGAGGTTCCTGAATCAAACATCAAGACCGGTACCATCAGGGAAATAGCCAAAGCCATAAGACTTGTAGGATACGTTGCGGTGGGTGATTTTGATACTGGGTACATAAAGAAGAGCGAAGAGGACATGTACAACATATCCAAGGTGATATCCTCATACACCGTGATATACTCACTAACGGAGAAAAGTGAAGTGAAAGTGTGTCCCCAGTGTGGTGAGCCAGTTAAAGAAGTGGTCAATCCTAAATTGATAACAAAAATTGAGGAAAAGGAGGTTGTTCTCTCTGAGGAGATTGGTGCGTTCCGATTGCCCATGCTCTACTGTGAATCTTGCGGACATTTTGAATTTGGAGTTAAGATAAGAGAGTGCCCCATGTGCGGCAATGTGATGGAGCGAAAGTTCTTCTACAACCCAAGGCTAATTCCTATAGGTCTGTATTTTGAAGAGATAGAAGAACCTCAAAAAGTAGCATTTATTCACGAAAAACGGCAAAAACACATAAAATTAGAGCAGATAATAGAGGTGGAGGGAAAAAAGATAGCGGATAAAACTGTGATTTTGAGACATAGATACTCCGATGAACCAATTCCAAAAAGTGCATACCTTTTAAAGAAAAAGGGAATAATTGTGGATGATAAAAAACTTGAGAAAGTTAAAAGTGTTATAGAGAATCTGTTCAAATATGTGTCAATATACGGTACAACAGAGCCAAAAGAGCCAATTGACAACTGGATTGTGTGGGAGGGAGAGAAGGTAAAGCGTGAGTTTACCGAGAGAATTGAGAACGGTAATTTCGCTCATGCGTTTCAATTACTTCGCAACTTTGTGATAGACGATATCTCGCACATGTATGTGGGTATGAAGAGAAAGGAACCAGTAGTTATGCGGGTTCTAATTGATTCTGTAAGAATGTTCTATGTTTTTGATCCTGATTTCAGCAGGGCCATTCTTAAAAAGCAAGGTTATGATCTTCAACTCACTTACGATGAAGTACCCGAAGTTAAAGGCATGTACATTGTGAAGGATGTTATAAAGAAGATAATGCAATTTAGAAGTGAAAAGGATATTCCTCGCAGAGAACCCATAAAGAAGATTGTTTTTGTTACCAAGCATGAGGAAGAGGTAAAAGAGTTCACAAGTAGTATAATAAAGTTCACCAACACATTGGCCTTCACCTCCACCGAGAAATGGGAAGAGATGGATATGACGATTGAGCCAAATGTGGAAGCCATAAGCCGCATGTACCGAGCTTGGGCCCCCAAAATTGCATTTCTGTTAAAAAGAAAGAATGTGAAAGATGTGATGGCTGCTTTGAACACCGGTGGATACACCATGGGTATTGAAGGATTTATTGTGAAAATCACACCGGACATGGTGAAGTACGTTGAGAAGATGCCAAAGGGCTACATAAAAATAGAGGCAAAATACGGAGATTTGTATGTGAATTCTGAGAGAGATATAACCACGATGAGAATAAGAATGATAAATGAAGTCATAAGACGAATAAATTACATGCGCAAAGATTTGGATATTGAATACGATGATTTGATTGATGTTAGCATATCCACAGATGATTATGTGCTTAAAATGTTGAAAGGATATGTGGATGAGATACGAGAGCGTACCAGAGCGAGAAATGTTGATTTTAGGTACATAGAGTACGCCTATGTGGTTGAGTGGCCAATTATGGACTTTGACGTTATCATCGGGATCAATCCCCTGTTCAAAAAATGGGTCATTAAAGCTTTTCAGAGCATCCCGGGCATTGCAGAAAACAAGGCTGAGATGCTGTTTCACATGGGTTATGGAAGCATTTACGAGCTAATGCAAGCATCTCCGTCCGAGCTTGCGGAAATTCCCGGTTTTTCCCTCAATTTTGCTAACAAAGTGAAAGATTACATTTTCAACAATGCGTTCAGGTCAGTGAAGGAGGGTGACAAAGAGTACTGTCCATTCTGCAGAACGGAGATAGGTGAAGATGATGAGTTCTGTCCCAGATGCGGAGCTCCGATAAGAGTGGTCATGGAGAGAAAGGGCATTGAGGAAGGGAATCTCTACCTCGCATGGGGAGATTTTTCCAAAATTGGCACTTTGCTGAGCACACAGTACGCAGATGATAAAAAATTGCTGATCACAAAGGAGGACCCTGACGATATAAAGAAAGAGTATCATCTTAAAAATGTGTCCATCACATGGGTTTCCTATGTGCCCATGGGCAAGAGCATCAAACCCAAGGACATAGATAAGATGAAGGAGATAATCAAAAAGAATCTTGATAAAGGTGCAAAGATTATAGCATGGGACTCTTTTGATTTTATGAATGCAATCAATGGATTTGATGCCATGTACGAGCTTTTAAAGGAAGTGAGAGAATACATCAAAGAATCTAATGCCATATTCCTGTTCAATGTTGAAGAGTTGGAGGACGAGGAACAGGTTAGAAAGTTAGTTGAGCTGGTGGATGGTAAAATTTAAAGTATCACAACTTTGCCATCGTGTATTTCAACTTCGGCGCCATTCGGTATGTCTTCAATACTCACACCGTCAACAGTGGGTATCTCAGCAATGATCGCACCGGCAACCACGATTGGTTCAGCCTCCTCCACAATCATTCCTCTGGGTGCAGTGCCATGAAACTTGAGAGCGTAGAGAGTATATGAGCCCACAGTGCTTCCTGCACCTCTTGGAAACACGAATATGCGATCTTTTATAGCTCCGCATCCTTCAACAGTGCCTCTTTTTGGATCAATATCTCCCAGAATAACAACTGGCTTATCACATTTCACCACCACACCTCTCGCTTTTCCGGGATAGATTACCCTGCCCTCTTTAATCACGCTATCACGCTCCTCAGAAGAGTGTACATATCACGAACCATCACCTCTGCACCTCCAAAGCGAGCTTTGCGGAGATAAAGAGCTGCCTTTCCTGAATTTGTGCCAATCCTCTTGTATATCTTTCCTGCATTGCTAACTACCACGCATGTATCGGCCATTACCTTACCTCCAAACTCCTTAATTATTCTGACGCTCTCGCTCTCTTTTTCTATCGTGCTTCGTGCTCCGAATATCCATAGCTCCACATCCTCCCTTTTTCTCTTTCCTCTTACAAACTCTGCAATCTTTCTGAGCTCTGAAGCAGACACATGAGGACAGCCTATTGCTATCAACTCAACATCTATTTCCTCGCCCTCGTATTCTTCAATATCCTCTTTTGTAACTGTTATCCTTTCCACTCTGTCTCTCAAAGCCGTGCGCCACTCTGGGGTTATGCCTTCAACATGGTACATGGATATGCTTCCAGATGCCGCCATTGCCGCACCCATGAGCTTGAGGTCGTCCAAGTCCCCATTGAGCCTAATATACGGCACACCGTTAATCACAGAACCAATATATAGGCCAATAAGTGGGAAATGCTCAGGTTTGAGCTCAAAGCCCACCTCAATGAGATGAGTTGCACCTCTCTCCTCTTTCAGGTGCATTCCATAATTTGGTGTTTTCCCGATTATTGCGGAGGCAAGCGCGCTAACCGAGCCTTCTCTGTTCGTTCTCGCACCGATTATTGAATTCGCATATATGACAGCGGAGCTTTCAGCCCAAGCGATGTGCTCGCCGAATTTGGGAATGTTATCGTAGTAATATGGTGTGCATGTCATTGTGGGTTTAACTCCCATATTTACATAAGCTCTCACAATTTCCATCTGCTTTCTGTGAAACTCCTCGTCAACTTCCAGCTCCTTTAAGAACGCCTCGTCAAACGCGATGGGATTGAGAGTGGTCGGCACACTGACCTTTGCACCTTCCAGAGATTTGAGAAAGTGAATGCCCGCATCTCCAATTGTTCTGTAAGAAACTCCCGAAATCTGAGCTGAGGCTATGGGTATGAGTCTGTCCGCATTGAATATCTCACCCATTTTAACTAAAATTCTGATGAGCTTTGCCTGAGCGGCACCGTATTCTCCATCCAGCATCTTTTCCTCCTCTTTTGTTAGGTACATCACATCACCTCAGTGCCGAAATACGCGTATTCCTGTCATGACCATCGCCATATCATGCTCATTAACAGCATCTATAACCTCCTCATCTCTGATTGAGCCACCCGGTTGAATCACCGCGGTTATTCCAGCATTGTGAGCGCTGTCAATTGCGTCCCTGAACGGAAAGAAAGCATCCGAAGCCATGACCGCTCCCTTTGCACGATTTCCAGCCTTTCTGGCAGCGAGTTCCACCGAATCCACCCTGCTCATCTGCCCTGCGCCGGTTCCAATTAGCATCTCCTCTTTGGCAAATACTATCGCATTGCTCTTAACATGCTTAACAACGCGCCATGCAAACATCATATCTCTCATCTCATCTTCCGTGGGCATTCTTTTAGACACCACCTTTAGCTCAGAAGGAAAGCTTTTATCCCAATCCTGCATCAAAAATCCGTTTCTGAGCTGTCTTACCTCGTATGGCTCTTTGTTATATGTTTTCATCTCCACTATTCTCAGATTCTTCTTTTTTGACAGCTCTTTCAGAGCCCCCTCTGATATCGCGGGGGCGACAACAACTTCAATGAACTTCTTTTTCATGAGCTTTGCAGTTTCCGTATCAACCTCTCTGTTGAATGCCACTATGCTTCCGTACGCGGACATGGGATCGCCCGCCCACGCGCGTTCAAAAGCCTCGCTTAGTGTTTTACCAGTGGCTGCACCGCAGGGATTGGCATGCTTTACAACCACGCTTGCAGGCTTTTCAAATTCTAAAACCATTGAGTATGCGGAATCCATATCGTAAATATTGTTAAAAGAGAGCTTTTTGCCGTGATGCTGAACAAAAAACTCATCGTTGGAGTAAAGTGCACCTCTCTGATGGGGGTTTTCACCGTATCTCAGGTCCATGATTTTCCCTCTTGCAATTAGTAGATGTTCAGGAAGGCCCTCTTCGTATCTTTGCCACAGGGTATTGTAAATCAGAGCGTCGTAAGAAGCAGTCAAAGCAAAAGCTTCCATGGCAAGTTTTCTTCTCCACCTTTCACCGTTTTTTCCTTCTTTCAACACCGAAATGACCTCTCTGTACTGATTTGGAGAGGATACTGTTATCACGCGCTTGTAATTTTTCGCCGCGGCCCTAAGAAGTGCCACGCCTCCAATGTCTATATTTTCAATCATAGCCTCTTCATCTGCATTTGAGAATCTTTCAAAAGGATACAGGTTCACAACCACCATGTCAATGGGCTCAATATCCGTTCCTTCCAAATCCTCGGCACTTTTTGCAAGTATGCCCCCATGCACCTTCGGATGTAGTGTTTTGACTCTTCCACTCAAAATCTCCGGAAAGCCGGTGAGCTCTTCAATCTTAACCGCCGGTATTCCATTGCTCTTGAGAAATTTATATGTACCACCTGTGGATATTATCCGAAATTTCAAATTCACAAGCTCCCTTGCAAACCACTCCAGCTCTCGCTTGTCAGATACACTTATCAGTGCGAGCATGAACGCACATGGCAATTGATAAGTTAAGCGTTGCGTTTTAATATTCAACCACATTTTAATTGTCAGGCCAAAATACTTATATGATGCTTTTCTTCATTTACACATGGATGATTCAAACAGAATGGTTTACGGAGGTGTGTTCATCGCCAGATTCAGGTACATTGAAGAGAAATACGGGACTGATGGCTTAAAATCGCTCATTGAAGAGATGAAGAGTATGGGATATGATGGTCCCTCTGATCCTCATAATTTTAAGATTGGTGCAAAGTATCC
>CAYRMJ010000002.1:8271-48523 GCA_964425415.1 uncultured Thermoplasmata archaeon
TTAGGGGCTATGATATCTCCCCAGATCCCATTTTTTGCGAAGTTCTAACGCATTACTTTGAGGGTGTGCTTGAGAACCTACCTCTCAAAAACTTAAATGTTGAGCATACAAAATGTGTTCATCGTGGAGATGAGCACTGTGAATGGCATTTTTCATGGGATTAAAAACTTAAATAGGGGAATTAAATATTTGAGCTATGCTTTACATTGAGCTTGCAGAAACTTACAAGAAAATTGAGGGGACATCAAAAAGGCTTGAGATGATTGATTATCTTGTGGAGCTTCTAAAAAACACACCTGTGAATGAAATTGACAAGGTTATATACCTAACTCAAGGTAAGCTCTATCCAGATTACATGGGCATTGAGCTGGGCTTGGCTGAGAAACTCACCATAAAAGCCGTAGTGCAAGCAACTGGAATCGGAGAGAAAAAGCTAAAGGAACTTCTGAGAAAGCACGGTGATTTGGGCACGGCGGTGGAGCAAGCCATGGGACACAGCAGACAGATGAGTCTTTTCACCTTTGGTCCAGATGAGAAACTCACTGTGAATAAAGTTTACATAAACTTTGTAAAGATAGCAAAAGCGGAAGGCTCAGGATCCCAAGACAGAAAGATCAAACTGCTTGTGGAGCTTTTAAATTTAGCCACTCCTTTAGAAGCAAAGTACATAGTTCGCACTGTGCAGGGAAAGTTGAGGCTCGGCATAGCGGATATGACCATTCTTGATGCGCTGTCTGTAGCATACACCGATGGTAGGGAGCAGAGGGGCGCAATTGAGCGAGCGTATAACATACATCCTGATTTGGGGTACATTGGAAAGGTGTTAGCCACGGAGGGCATTGAAGCAGTTAAGAACATGGGCATAACCCTCGGAATTCCCATTCGCGCGATGCTTGCAGAGCGCTTACCCTCTCTGGAGAGCATTCTTGAAAAGATGGGGGGCAAGGCGGCATTTGAATACAAGTACGACGGAATGAGAATACAGGCGCATGTGGGACGAGAGAGAACTGTTTTATATTCCCGAAGACTTGAAAATCTCACGGACCAGTTTCCAGATGTGATTGATGCTATAAACACCGCTTTTCATGGAGAGTCAGGAATATTTGATGGAGAGGCGGTTCCAGTTGATATAAACACGGGTGAGCTGTTACCTTTCCAGATGGTTTCTCACAGACGGGGCAGAAAGCACAACATTACAAAGGCGGTGGAGGAAATACCGGTGGTTTTGTTTCTTTTTGATGTCCTCTATCTAAATGGAGAGGATATGACAGCAAAGCCCTATCCAGAGCGTAGAAGGGCCCTTGAGGAGTGGGTTGAAGAGACTGAGCGAGTGAAGTTTGCTCGCAGAATAGTGTCATCAGACATTGAAGAAATAAAGAACTTCTTCAACCGTGCCATTGAGGATGGTTGCGAGGGTTTGGTGGCTAAAAATGTGGGGGAGGAGAGCATATATCGTGCGGGTGCGCGGGAATTTCTATGGATAAAGTATAAAAGAGATTATCGTGCGGAGATGGCTGATACCATTGACTTGGTGATAGTGGGCGCTTTTGCAGGAAAGGGCAGAAGAAAGGGCACTTACGGGGCTTTGCTCATGGCTGCGTACAATCCGGATGAGGATAGATTTGAGACTGTTTGCAAGCTGGGCAGCGGATTCACAGACGATCAACTGGCAGCGTTGCCCAAGATGCTGGAAGATTACAAGATTGACTCTCCACATCCACGGGTGTGGAGTGAGATTGAGGCTGATTACTGGTTCATTCCCAAGGTGGTTATTGAGGTAATAGGGGCAGAAATAACACTGAGTCCCACGCATACCTGCGCAAGAAATGTGATTGAAAAGGGAACGGGACTGGCCATAAGATTTCCAAGATTCACCGGGCGCTGGAGAGATGATAAAGAACCTGAGCAGGCAACTACAGTGCATGAGTTGGTGGAGATGTACCAGAATCAAATAAAAAAGGTGAGTTGAACAATTATTACCATTTTAAATCAACGGAGTCTACGGTTTTCAATATTTCAACCAGTAATTTGATTGTGTTATTAACGTCCTTCTTTGAAATCATCTCAACCTGCGAGTGCATGTACCGCTCTGGAATTGATAAAACACCAGTGGCAACACCGTCCCTCGCAAGCTGTATTATATCCGCATCCGTGCCGGACCATGCAGGATTCGCTTCAATCTGAACTGGTATTTTGCGAGTTTTTGCCACTTGGATTATATGTTTGTACAGCTTAGGATTGGCAACAGCACCAACACTCACCGCCGGCCCTGCTCCCAACTCCACGGATACATCGTCCTTACCCACTCCGGGCATGGTGGCATGGGTCACATCAACTGCAATTCCTATATCTGGAGCTATGGAAAATGAAGATGTTCTCGCACCCTTTAACCCAATCTCTTCCTGCACCGTTGCCACGAAGTATATGGTCGCTTCGCTCTCCACTTTTTCAAGTGCTTTGAGAATCACATAAATTCCAACTCTATCATCAAGGGAATTTGCAACAATCTTTCCGTTAAACTCGTAGTACTGCGGCTCAAATGAGCCCACATCTCCAATTTTCACAATTTTCTCCGCCTCTTTCTTTGAATTCACTCCTATATCAACCCTCATATCCTTTATTTCCACACTCTTCTTCTCTTTTCCGAGATGTGGTGGCTTCTCTCCAATCACACCCTTTATAAACCCATTTTCAGTGTTAATTCTAACAATTGCCGAGCGAAGAACGGGGGAGTTTATACCTCCGATGGGTGCAATTGCTAAATAACCATCATCTGTTATTCCTCTAACCATGAATCCTATCTGGTCCATGTGCGCTGCAACCATTACCTTTCTTTCGTTGCCCTTTTTAACACCCACTACATTGCCCATTCTATCTACACTCACATTATCTGCATATTGGGACATGTGCTCTTTGATCAATTCCCTGATCTCATCTTCAAAACCCGGAACTCCAAATGCATAAACAAGCTCTTTTAGCTTCATAGATTCGGGCATGCGATTATGAAATTTAATATCTTCTAAATCTCCTGCAAAAACTCACTCACACTTTTTCCCTCTCTTTTAGCCAATTTTCTGATGTTGCGCCATATTCCAGAGCCGTACTGTGCTGCCTTCTTCTCGCGCATAATTATGCTCTCAGGAACTCCTAAAATTCTGCCCGCCTCCCGCAGCACGTATTTTCGCACACCGTCTTTTATTTTACAGTTAATAGGTATCTCAGAGGACAGTTTCACAATATCTGGATTTAAGTAAGGAGTTATCAGCTTTAAACCATGATATGATGCTATTCTCCTTTCAATATGACTCATACGAGTCAGCACTTTTTCCAGATCTCCGGGCATCAACTCTGGATTCTCCATATACTTTGCATAACCACCGAATAGTTCATCGGCTCCCTGACCGGTGTACAAAAAGCCATGCTTTGCATCTTCGCATACAAGCATTAAGGGCAATTCAAAGGCAAGTTCCACAGGATTGAGCTCTGGTGCAAGGTTTTTTAGTTTTTTAATAGCTTCTAAAAGTTTATCTTCATCTATTATAATTTTCTCAATCTCCAATTTCAAATCCCTTGCTGCTTCAATTGAATTGCGAATGTCAGGGCTATTTTTAAATCCCACCGTGTAAAGAGATGGCTCGCATTTTTTGATGATAAAGGCTATGATGGAACTATCTAACCCTCCTGAAAATGCCAAACTCACATGCCCCTCACAATCCACATCCTTCAAAATATCCGCGAGTTTCAAAGCGTAATCTTTGCAGTTCATGCTATCTTTTCAAACAACTCTGGATTTCTAATAAGCTTTTCTAAAACCTCTGGCAAATCTTTTACAGCAACTCTTATCTGCTTCGTGCTATCTCTCTCCCTGAGTGTTATCGTGTCATCTTCCATAGTTTGATAATCCACAGTTATGCAGTAGGGCACGCCTATCTCATCTGCGCGCGCATATCTCCTTCCGATGGACCCAGAGTCATCGTAGTAAACATTAAATCCCTCGTACCTCAAATCTCTCATTATCTCTTTTGCTTTAACGTCCATGTTGTCCTTTGCCATTAGGGGAAATATTCCCGCCTTTATAGCCGCAATTATTGGTTTTACTTTCAGAACTTTGTATCCGCTCTCAGGACGTTCATAGTAAGAATGTTCAAGAATGGCGTATATGATTCTATCCAGTCCGAATGAAGGCTCTACCACATGGGGAATGAACTTCTCTCCACTCACTTTGCTCTCCTCTTCTACAACATCGTAAGCTTCGCTGGGAACTTTGAATTTCTTATCTCCTATTAACACATCTATGCTTTCTTCATCTATGGGTTCCATGCTCTCCAAAGCCTCCGCAATCTTCATTGCGTTCACTTTAAACATCGGTCCTAAAATCTCCATTTTGGGTCTGATTTTCCTTATTTTTATCGTCTTCTCCTCACTGAATTTGCGAAATGCTCGCATATCCATGCCTGAGTACCTCATGTGTCTCTCAAGGTCGTAACTGCCTCTGTACGATATTCCAATTACTTCTATCCACCCACGAGATATGTAAATCTCACAGTCCCATGTGTCCGAGGAGTAATGTGCCAACTCCTCTTTATGATGCTGCCTGAATCTTACATTTTCGGTGTTTATTCCTATCTTATTCAAAAAGTGCAGAATTTTGGTCATATAGTATATCACATATCCATGCGCTATGCCGCTCTTCCATGCTTCCAAAGCGGATATTCTCAAATCCTTTTCATCTGCGGTGTGAAGTGGAAGAACTGTATCATCTATCAACTCTTCATTGAACTTCATTTCTGGATCTATGAACAACTCTATTTCCGCCATATTGAACTCTCTCTGCCTCAGCATGCCCTGCCTCGGACTTATTTCGTTTCTATATGCTCTGCCAACCTGTGCCACGCCCAAAGGCAACTTTTCGCGATTTATTCTGTACAGGGTGGGAAAGTTCACAAATATGCCCTGCGCAGTTTCAGGTCTTAGAAAACCTACTTTGTCCATTCCTATTCTGGTGGAAAACATCAGGTGAAATTCCTCCACATGGCCCAGAGCACCGCCGCAGTCAGGGCAGACTATGCCCTCATTCTTTATTACTCTTTCAATTTCCTCCGGAGATAATGATTCAGGTACATCAACGAAATCCTTTATGAGTTCATCTGCTCTGAA
Organism: uncultured Thermoplasmata archaeon; assembly: GCA_964425415.1. Taxonomy (GTDB): domain Archaea; phylum Thermoplasmatota; class Thermoplasmata; order Thermoplasmatales; family Aciduliprofundaceae; genus JAADDK01. The sequence continues at coordinate 13,429 of CAYRMJ010000002.1, forward strand.
TGCATGGCCGCACTTCTCGCAGCGAACCATGTAATCTGTGAATTTCTCCAAATGGCCAGATGCCCTGTAAACCATCTCAGGACCTATTGCAGGTGCGTCAATTAGATGCAAACCGTCCTTCACAACAAATTCCCTGATCCACAAATCAATGAGGTTCTTTTTCATCAGCGCACCTATGGGTCCATAATCGTAAAATCCACCAACACCTCCGTATATATCATAAGCTGGCCAGTATATGCCTCGCCTCTTTGATATGTCTGAGAGCTTGGAGCGTATATCCTTCATCAATCCACCTCTACCAGTGCTGACACAAGGTCGCTGTCAAAAACCATGGCTTTTAGCTGATCATGAAGGTCTCTGACTGGTAGCTGAGAGAAGTTGTTCTTTTTCATTATTTTTGCCGCTTCCCAAACAGGAGTCTTGGAAAACACGGTTGTGGGATTTTTGATCATTACTTCCTCCACAGGTATAGGAGGTAAATTAACCTTTTCAACCATGTAAAAGAGCTTCATGACATTTCTCAGGCCCTCCCAGTTCCACGCATCTTCATCATCACCAAGTCCAAGTTCTGATATGGCTATGTTTCTGTCAATGTTTACCTTTTCAAAAAGGTCTCTGTCTGTGACAATGCCCGCAAGACTGCCATCGTCGTTGAGAACAGGGAAGGCTGTTAAAGAGGTGAGATTCATACCTCTGAATACCACCTGTAGCGGTGTGCAGCGCGCCACTGGAAAGCAAGGTTTGGTAACCATGTTCTCAATGGGAGTGCTTATTTTTCTTTTTATTATAACGGATAAGAAATCTTGGGGTGTGATAACTCCTATAACATTTCTCTCATTGTCTATAACAACCAAATGGCGCCTGTTGTATCTCATCATAACCTCGGCTGCGTATTCTATGCTATCATCCTCGTGAACCGTGGGAACGTCAGTTCTCATCAAAATTGCAAGCTGCTCTTCATTGGGATTCTCAAATATGTCCCGACGAGATATTATGCCTATCAGCTTTCCGTTTTTGTCCACCACTGGCATACCTGTAATGTTGTGTTTTACCAGTTTGCGGAGCACATCTCTTCTCGTTGCCGGAGCCACAATCACTATGGGATTCGCTGACATTATGTCTTTCACAGTCTCCATACAAATCACACCCAACCAACGAAAAAAAGAGAAGGTATATAATCCTTGTGGGTTTAAAGCTCCAGTTCTTCGTCAAATTCAGATGTCGGATTCTCCTCCGTAACCTCTTCGGTTTCTTCTTCATTTCCCTCTGGATTGTACGGTTTGGGTGCGCTTTTCTTTTGCCTCTTTGGAAGCTTTGGCTTTCTTTCAATTTTCATGTTCGTGCCGCGGAGAAGTGCAAAAACACCCAGCACGATTGCAACAATCACAAGTATCAGATTTATCAATGATAGAGTTGGCATACCTGCAACACTCTTCATGCTCCAACTTCCAGACTCAACGTTTATGGTCAAAAATCCCTCAATGTTCGCACTGCCCTCCGCATCGGTGACATACACCGCTATGATATAACCGCCTCTCAATTCAGAGGGTATCTTCAAGCTTATCTTTCCACTGAACTCTTTCGGCGTAATACTCTTTTCCCAGCGGTAGTTGGTGTTTAAAATTACCCAGTGAAGCACCAATGTGTGTGGGGTGAACTCCCCAAACTTCGTTATGTTATATGCAATTTCAATGGTATCTCCCGGCTCGTATACGGAGTTTTCGTATTTGGATGGTGTGAGTATCTTTGTGGAAATCACATATCCTTTGAACTGAGATATATCTATGGAGTTGCTGACCACATGCCTTCCATCAGTGGCCTCTGCCATTACTTTGTATTTGGAAGAATGGCCCTGCGGAACGGTAAATGTGAATTCACCCGCAGACTCGCTTTTGCTGTACACCACATTTCCAGAATCATCAATAACTCTATATGTTAGGCTCTTTGGATTCATAACATTGCTCACAAATTTTGTGTACACTGTTATCTTATCTCCGGGATTGAGGTAATAATACTTAGAGGCGCTCATGTAGATGTATCCGTAATACACATTGAAATATCCATATGCAGATTTGTAGTAGCCCCCGGAGAAATACGCTGTGACACGCAAATATACTACTCCAGAATAGTTTGCTGGAATCTTGTAATCTATTTGGCTATTGGAAGTGGTTTTGTGATAGAACACGATATTATTTGTGAATATCATAACATCGTAAGATTCAACTGAAACACCGTTTGGTGCATTGGCTTTCAACTGTATATTTGCGGTATCACCCGACAAATAAAAATCCTTGTCAAAGTGAATTGAAACTGTGACGAAGGGGCTTATCCAGTCTTCATAGGTGGCCATGTATTTTTCGTTACCGTAGCTTACCATTGCCTTCACAGATATCTTTGCTCCAGCCTCCACCTTTGGAATGTTTTGAACAAGCACAGCCTCACCGCTTTTGTCTGTGTATCCGTAATTTGTGTAATTTTTATGCCATAGCGTGTTCCAATGATTGTAGATGGTTATATTAACAAAGTTTATCTTAGCATTTGATAGTGGAGATAGCAATGAACTTGTGGCTGCAAATGCGGATACAGTTATCTTGGCGGAGCTTTCAGATGAAAGTGAGCCTATGATTGGTTGCACATCAACCGTCGCATACAATGAGCCCGTGTAAAACTTCACAGCGTTTTCACAGTAATATTTTCCTGTGGAATTTGTATTTTCGTAAGCTACTTTGAGAATATATTCATGGTTTGGAACCATGTGCACACCATGCCCATTTTCGTAGGATCCCAGAGTGTAGGTGGTGAACTGTGTTGAATTCTCCATATACGGACCGAAGGTCAAAGAATGGTTATCATAGTCAACTATCCACCATCTATAATTTGCGTTTCTGATTAAAGTGTGTGTCTTTAGCCAGTAAACGCTCACATACGCTTGTATCTTTTCTGATAGAAGGTAAACACCGTTTTTACCCTTATCAATGCTGACTTCCACGCCCACCGATTTAACTAAAAAGTTCGTGTTTTGAATTATCGTGTTATTCTCGTACAGATTTATGTCATAACCTCCATCGCCCATGTTAAGCGTTATGTTGAAAATTGCGTATCCTTCCCCGTCAGTTTTTATTGATATGGCCGTTTTGTTTCTTGGGTACACACCTCTTCCATTATTGTCGGTTATGTTTATCTCATACACCTTGTTATTTTCCCCGTGTAGTTTAACCCACATGGTCTCTCCTCCAAGATACACACCGGGAGTATTTGTGTATTCGCTGGGCCAAAGAGACAAGCCCTCTCTCACCTCAATCTCTGTTTCCGCCAGAACATCTTCGGTACCGTATCTAACAAGCTGAATGCTGTGAGTTCCAGGACCTAAATGGTTTGCATAGCTCACCTTTATTTTTGTAACATTGTTTCCCTCTTTGTCCGTCTGGACGTACGCAATTGCATAGTGGCCATTATCCACATGTATCTCATACCATGTGCTGTTCAACCCGTGTATTCTGAGAGTCATCGTCTCCCCTAAAACATAAACAGCTTTGTTTGTGGAAATTGACTCGTTTGCTCCCATACCCATGGATTGGGCCATGGGAATCAGCAACCCAAGCAACAACATTGATAGCACAAGCATAACCGCTCTTTTCATCATACATCACCCACCTATCATTGGAAATGAGGTATATAAGAGTTTGGCAGATTTAGTGTCAAATTCTCAAATGCACATATTATCTTTGTATCCTATTTTGATAATTTTATTATTCGTTGAGTTTTCAACTTTCCATAAACTCCGAATTCTTTATATACAAAATGCCATTACACTCCAAAAAAATTAGCCAGACGCTTTGGGCATGGCAAAAAGCCCATCAACCGGCGCCAAATGTGTTTTGGCTCCGGGTTGCGGCGTCACGGCTAACTGCGAGGTGAAAAGAAATGGGAAGTTCGCATCATCCAAGACGTGGCTCTATGGCATATTATCCACGCAAGCGAGCGAAGAGCATAGTTCCGAGAATACGCACTTGGCCAGAGATAGAGGATGGACCGAGAATACAGGGATTTGCCGGTTACAAAGCGGGAATGACGCATGTGTTCACAGTTGACTGGAGAAAGAAAACCACCACCGCAGGGCAGGAGATATGGACTCCTGTTACGGTCATTGAAGTTCCACCTATGAAAGTGGCCGCTGTGAGGTTCTACGTAAGAGATATGTACGGATTGAAGACTGCGGGGGAGGTCTGGGCAGAGGAACTTGACGAAGAGCTCAAAAGAGTGATAAATGTTCCGAAGGAACGCAGGGGTAAGGTCCCTGATGAGTACGATGAAGTGCGTATATTAGCTTACACCCAGCCAAAGCTGGTGAGTGGAGTGCCAAAGAAGGCGCCGGATGTCATGGAGATCCGCGTGGGTGGTGGCACCGTTGAAGAGAGAAAAAATTACGCGATGGATCTTTTAGGTAAAGAGATTAATTTCACTGATTTCAAATCCCACGGTAAGTTTGTGGATGTAATCGGCATAACTAAAGGAAAGGGCTTTCAGGGCCATGTAAAAAGGTTCGGTGTGAAGTTGTTGGATCATAAAAACAGCAAGCATCGCAGAATGATAGGTACTCTTGGTCCTTGGCATCCGGACTGGGTTCGCTACACTGTTCCTCAGGCTGGTCAGATGGGTTTTCACCAGAGAACAGAGTACAATAAAAGAATAATAAAATTTGTAGGATTCAGCGAAGAGGGTGGAGAACGCAAGCTTGAGATGGATATAACTCCTGAGGGTGGATTTCTGCATTATGGTGAGGTGAAAAATCCCTATGTTCTTGTGCACGGCTCAGTACCGGGCCCAGCGAAGAGACTTATCAGGTTTAGAGACCCGGTTAGGCAGACCCTTGAGGATGTTGATGATATAGAAGTGACTTATGTGTCCCGCGAATCCAAGCAGGGGGTGTGATGAATGAAGGTCAATGTTTATACACTGGAAGGCGGAATAAAAGGGCAGGTTGATCTGCCAAAATTCTTTGAGTATCCGTATCGTCCAGATTTGATACGCATGGCGGTGCGCATATTTCAGCTCAACAGGGTGCAGCCCCACGGCGTTAAAAAAGGTGCAGGCATGAAGGTTGCGGAGTCATGGGGTCCTGGTCATGGAATTTCAAAGATGGTTCCCCGTGTGGGCAGCTCTTCAAGGGGTGCAAATCTTCCAAATGTGCGGGGGGGCCGAGCCGGGCATCCACCGACCACTGAAAAGATATGGTCTCGCAAAATGAACAAGAAAATGAGGAGATATGCTAAGTACAGTGCTCTATCCATGACCGCAAACAAGATTATGGTTGTGAATAGAGGACACAAATTCAACGAGGAACTGACGCTTCCAGTTGTCGTTGAGGACGATTTTGAGAACATATCCAATGTGAAGAGTGCCATTGAAACTCTCAAGAAGATGGGTGTTTATGATGATGTTCTCCGTGCCAGCGTGAAGCGTGTTAGAGGTGGACGTGGCAAAATGCGAGGCAGAAGGTACAAGAGAAAGAAGAGTGTGCTGATTGTGGTTAAGAATAAAGAGAATGTCAAAAAGGGATTTGGAAATCTTCCGGGTGTGGATATAGTGACTCCCAGTGAGTTGAACGCCGAGATTTTGGCTCCGGGCACTCATGCTGGCAGACTTGCTATATTCACGGAGGGTGCAATTGAGGAGATAAGGAGGTGGAATGAATGACCTTCCATCCAACTAAGATTCTTTTAAAACCGTACGTCACAGAAAAGACTCTGCTAATGATTGAAACTGAAAACAAATTAACTTTCATAGTGGCTAAAGATGCAACCAAAACCCACGTGAAGCATGCGGTTGAACATCTCTTTGATGTGAAAGTTGATAGTGTGAACATTACGATTTCAAAGTATGGGAAGAAGGCAATAATTAAGCTAAACAAGGATTACAGTGCCGAGGAACTCGGCATGCGCCTTGGAATATTCTGAGGTGGTGATAATGGGTAAAAGAATAATACCGCAGAGAAGAGGTCGCGGAACTTTGCGATACCGCTCGCCAAGTCACAGGTACGCTGGCAGACCCAGAATACCCCGTGTGGATAGCGGAAAGGGTTATGTGAAGCGCATATTTCATGATCCGGGTCATACTGCGCCTCTGGCGGAGATCGTGCTTGATAACGGAGAAAAGTTTTTGATGCTGGCGCATCTGGGTATGTACGAAGGGCAGGAAATTGAGATAGGTTCAAATGCAAAGGTGGTTCAGGGCAACATACTGCCGCTTGGCTCCATACCGGAGGGTGTGCCAATATACAACATAGAGAAAAACTTTGGAGATGGCGGTAAATTTGTGAGAAGTGGTGGTGCATCCGCGCAGGTTGTGACACATGGTGAGAAGACCACTGTACAGCTGCCATCTGGAGAGTTCAAGATGATTGATCCCAACAGCAGGGCTGTCATAGGTATAATCGCGGGAGGGGGCAGAAAGGAGAAGCCCATGCTCAAAGCTGGAAAGGTCTATCATGCATGGCGCTCAAAGGCCAGAAAGCATGTGCAGGTTCGCGGTGTGGCTATGAACGCTGTGAATCACCCCCACGGAGGTGGTAATCACCAGCATGTGGGTAGGCCGAGCACAGTGTCAAGAAACGCCCCGCCGGGTAGAAAGGTTGGAAGATTATCTCCGAAAAAGAAAAAGAAGAGGTGAATTAGATGGCTAAGAAACTTGTCACCAATGCAAAAGCCGCAAGGAGGAAGAAGAGGAAGAAGCACAGGGTAGCCATGGGTCGCATGAAGGAGTTCTCCTACCGCGGCTATTCACTTGAAGATTTGCAGAAGATGACTTACGAAGAATTTGCAGCTCTTCTTCCAGCAAGGGGTAGAAGAACTCTCAAAAGGGGTTGGGACGAAGAGCGCATGAAGGTTGTCCGAAAGATAATATCCTCCGACGGTAGCAAGCCCGTTAGGACGCACAGAAGAGACATAATCATACTGCCCCAGTTTGTTGGTAAGAGGGTGGCTGTACATAATGGAAAAGAGTTTGTGGAAGTTGACATCAAGCCTGAGATGATTGGTCATTACTTGGGTGAGTTCGCACTTACGAGAAAGGAGGTTAAGCACAGCGGACCGGGTGTGGGTGCAACCCGCAGCTCCAAGTTCGTGCCGCTGAAGTGAGGTGATTGCAAATGCCTTACAGTATCAAAGTTGAAGGTGACAAATACGCGAAGGCTTTCGGGAGAAACCTTCCTCTCTCCCTTAAAGATTCAGTTAATCTTTGCAGGGCGCTCAAGGGCATGAAGCTGGACGATGCGAAGGACTACCTTGAGGAGGTTATAAAGAAGAAGAAGGCAGTGCCCTATTTCAGATACCTTGACTCAATATCGCACAGAAAGGGAATGGGTCCGGGCCGATATCCGGTGAAAGAGGCAAAGTACATACTCAAAGTTCTGGAGAACGCGGAGGCCAATGCAGAGGATAAAGAATTAGACACAGACAGCTTGTATATAATGCACATTGCGGCACATAAAGGAGAAGTTTATAAGAGGTACATGCCCAGAGCAATGGGCCGCTCAACAGAAATACGGAGAGATAGGGTTCACATAGAGGTCATACTGGAAGAGAGAGAGGAGAAGGAGGAATGATTATGGATGAGAGAAAGTTCATTAAGGAAAATCTTCGCAGAATGCTAATCAAAGAGTATGTGATGAAAGAAGTGAGAAGTGCGGGGTTTGGAGGCCTTGACATTCAGAGGACACCCTTGGGAACGAGAATCATACTGGAAGTTGAGCGTCCGGGACTTGTTATCGGTAGAAAAGGCTCAAAGATCAAAGAGCTAACAGATGCTCTGCAAACAAAGTTTGGTGTGGAAAATCCCATGATTGAAGTGAAGGAAAGTCAAAATCCATATTTGAATGCGCAGATAATGGCTGAGAAGCTCGCTTCTGCACTTGAGCGTGGCTGGCACTTCAGGCGTGCAGGGCACTCCACGCTAAGGAGAATAATGGAAAACGGGGCAAAGGGTGCTCAAATCATCATATCTGGCAAGCTAACTGGAGATCGGTCAAGAACGGAGAAGTTCACGAAGGGCACCGTAAAGTACTGCGGTCACACTGCTGAGTTTGTTGATGTTGGATATGCAACTGCAAAAACCAAGCCGGGTATAATTGGAGTGACCGTGAAGATAATGCCTCCAGATGTAAAGCTTCCAGATGAGATTAACATACTTCCTCCCGAATCTCAGGTTAAAGAGGAGATTGTGGAAGAAACACAAGTGGAAGAGGTGAATGAGAATGCCGAAGGAACTGAAAGCGAAGCAAATACGGGAAATGAATCATGAGGAGAGAGTGAAAAAGCTCAGCGCTCTGAGGGAAGAGCTCATGCACGAGATGGGAGTCAGTGCCATGGGCGGAGCGCCTGTGAGCCCGGGCAAAATAAGGAGCCTTAAGAGGCAGATAGCACGCATACTCACCGTGATGAATGAGGAAGGTGCAGAATGATGAGAAACACAAGGACCCTTGAAGCACATGAATTAATCGGTCTTGAATGCGAGGTTGTTGAGTCCACAAACCCACTTCAGATTGGATTGAAAGGTATGGTAGTGGATGAAACACGTAACATGTTAGCTTTCTTGACTGATAAAGGTGTGAAGAGGGTCCAGAAAAAAGGTGCCAAATTCAAGTTTAAATTGAATGATGATTTCAAAATAGTGTCTGGAGATAGGATAATGTACAGACCGCATGAGAGAACCAAAAAGATAATATGGAGGCGAAGAAAATGGTGAGAGATATTGGATTGGAGATTTCTCCTCCGGAGAAGGAATGCAATGATCCCCATTGCCCATGGCACGGTCACTTAAAGGTGAGAGGTCAGATAATAGAGGGTGTTGTGGTATCTGATAAGATGGATAAGACCGTGGTTGTGGAGCGAGAGTATCTGCGTTACAATAAGAAATATGAGAGATACGAGAAGAAAAAATCAAGGTATCACGTTCACAATCCTCCCTGCATAGATGCAAAGGTGGGAGATAGAGTGAGGTTTATGGAATGCAGACCATTGGCGAAGAGTGTGAGTTTCGTCATAGTGGAAAAGAGGTGAAGCACGATGAAGGGAATTGCAGGTTCACAGAGCAGGGGATTGCCCACCGGTGCAAGGCTCGTTTGCGCCGATAATACTGGAGCAAAGATAGTGGAAATTATACAGGTATTGAACTTCCACACCACGGCGAGACAGTATCCGTCTGCAGGTGTTGGAGACATGGTGATAGTTAGCGTTAAGAAAGGCTCTCCGGACATGAGGAAGAAGGTTTTCCCAGCGGTCATAATAAGGCAGAAGATGCCGTTCAAGAGGGCGGACGGTACTGTTGTTCAATTTGAGGATAATGCATGTGTGATAACCACCAAAACCGGAGAGACCAAGGGTAGCGAAATCAAGGGCCCCGTGGCCCGCGAGGCAACGGAGAGGTGGCCCCGAGTTGCCGCAATATCCAGCATAATAGTTTGAGGTGATTGAGAATGGTTTCACATCAACCAAGGAAGCAGAGACGAATGATATACAACGCGCCGAAGCACAGGAGACAGAAGATGATGAAGGCGCATCTCTCCACGGCGCTTTACGAGAAGTACGGCATGAGAAATCTGGTGGTGAGAAAGGGGGACATCGTTCGTGTTATGCGTGGTAAGTTCAAGGGACATGAGGGAAAGGTTGTTGAGGTGAACCTCAAGAACATGAAACTTGCGGTTGAAGGAGTCACAATAAGGAGAACTGACAACAAGAGCGTTCAGTTCTGGCTGGATGCATCCAACGTGGAAATTGTGAAGCTTGACCTTAGCGATCCAAAGAGAAAGGAAAAAATATACCGCTTGGCGGAAGAGAGAAGGGGTAGTATAGAAGACATTGAAGAAGAGGAGGAGGTTGAAGAGGAAAATGAAGAAGAGACAGAAACCTCGGAAGAAGATACGGAAGAGGAAACAGAAGAATCTGAAGAAGAGGTGAGCGAGAATGAGTAATCACATGAAGCGCTTGGCAGCGCCGAGAATGTGGAAGATACCGAGGAAAGAAAAAACATTCGTAGTTAAGCCCTCACCGGGTCCACATCCGGCAGAGCAATCCCTGCCCATGGTTGTGGTTCTAAGGGATGTACTTCATGTTTGTGATACAAAGCGTGAAGCAAAGAAGATACTTGCGTCAAGGGCCGTGAAGGTTGATGGTCGCGTAATAACTGATATCAAATTCCCAGTTGGATTTATGGATGTCATAACAGTGGGAGACTTAAATTACAGGGCAATGTACGATGTGAACGGAAACATTCGCATGGTTGAAATTCCCAAGGACCATGCAGAGTGGAAACTTGTGAGAATTGAGAATAAAACTGCCGTTAAAGGGGGCAAAATAGCATTGAACTTGCATGATGGGCGCAACATAGTCCTTGATAAGAATGATTACAAAACTGGAGACGTGCTAAAAATAAAAGTCCCCACTCAGGAGATTATAGGGCATTATCCTCTTAAGAGTGGTAGTGTGGCAATGATTATAGGGGGCACTCACAGGGGACAGGTGGCCCATATAAAGGAATACCGCGTGACCAGAAACTCCTCCGAGAACATTGTGGAGTTTGAAGAAGGCTTTGAAACAGTGAAGAGAAATGTATTCGTGGTGGGTGTGGGCAAACCTGAAGTGACCGTGCCGGAGGTGAGCGCCCTATGAAAGAAGAGAAGATGAAAAATCCCATGCGCCGAATAGTGATTGATAAAGTAGTGATAAACATCGGCGTGGGTGAGGCTGGCGAGAAGCTTAGGAGGGCAGAGAAAGTGATAGACATTTTGACTGGTGCCAAGCCTGTACACTTAAAATCCAAGAAGACTATAAGGGATTTTAACATAAGAAAAGGTTTGCCAATTGGGATAAAGGTCACCCTTCGTGGCAAGAAAGCGGAGGACTTTCTTAAAAGAGCTCTCTGGGTCAGAGACTTTAAAGTGCCGAACTATTCCTTTGATGCTCAGGGCAACTTAAATTTTGGAATATCCGATTACACGGAGTTTGAAGGTGTGAAGTACGACCCAGATATAGGAATATTCGGAATGGATGTAAATGTGGTCTTTAAAAGACCGGGATATCGTGTTTCCAGACGCAGGCTCAAAAGGTCTAAAATACCTCAAAAACACAGAGTTAGCAGAGAGGAAGCCATGCAGTTTATGCGTGAGCATTACAACCTCAACATCTTGGAGGTGGAATAATGGTGCGAGTGAAGCTCAGGCCCAAAAAGAAGTTTGGAAGAAGTGAAGGTTGCGTTCGCTGTGGAAGAAAGAGAGGAGTGATAAGGCGTTATGGCCTGAGGCTCTGCAGGCAATGCTTTAGGGAAGTTGCCTACGAGCTTGGATTCAGAAAATATTCGTGAGGTGATGAAAAATGCAGAATGATCCTTTAAGTGATGCGCTTTCAAAGATGAACAATGCGGCTATGGCGGGCAGGAGGGAAATAGTTATCAGTCCCGCATCCAAGCTGATTGGCAGAATTCTGAAAATAATGGAAGAGCACGGTTATGTAGAGGAGTTTGAGTATGTGGAAGATGGCAGAGGTGGAACTTTCCGTGTGAAGCTCAGTCCCACAATAAACAAATGTGGCGCTATAAAGCCGCGTTTCTCAGTTAAGAAAGACCAGATGGAAAAGTATGAATCAAGATACCTGCCTGCTCAGGACTTCGGAATACTCATCATTACCACCAACAGAGGCGTGATGACACACAGCGAGGCGAAGAAAATGGGTGTGGGCGGTAAGCTCCTTGCTTACGTTTACTGAGGTGATATGAATGCCAGTTGCATCAGAGGTGAAATACGAGATATCCATACCCGATGGCGTGGATGTAAAATACGAAAACTATGTGCTTACAACCAAAGGCCCCAAGGGTGAGTTGAGCAGAGAGTTCAAGCATGATCGGGTTGAGTTACGAGTTGAGGACAACAAAGTCATAATTTATTGTGCGCTTCCAAAGAAAAAGGATTACGCCCTTGCAGGCACTTGGAACGCACATGTCAAAAATATGCTAAAAGGAGTCACAGAGGGCTTTGAGTACCATCTCAAGATACTATTTGCGCACTTTCCTATGAAAGTTAGTGTAAAGGGAGATCGTGTGGTCATAGAGAACTTTCTTGGCGAGAGGGCTCCCAGATACGCAAAGATAATGGGAGATACGAAGGTAGAGATTAAAGGAGACACGGTGGTGGTTACCAGCATAAACAAAGAGCATGCTGGTCAGACTGCCGCAAACATTGAGCGTGCCACGAAGATTAAGGATCGTGATCCCAGAGTGTTTCAGGATGGTATATACATAGTTAAAAAGGGGTGACTTAAATGAGCAAGATAAAACCAAAACTTACAGAAGAGGAAAAGAGGCTTCTTCGCATTAGGAACGAGATGAATCGTAGAAGACCTAAATTCAGGCGTCAGGAATGGTTCCGATACAAGCGTCTTGGAGACGCATGGAGGCGCCCTCGTGGAAAGCATTCCAAGATGAGGGAGCATAAGGGATATCGTCCTCCAATAGTAGATTCAGGATATCGTAATCCCAAAGAGGTACGCGGTTTGCATCCGTCCGGATTCATAGAGGTGCTTGTCCACACACCCTCCGAGCTGGATAGGGTGAATCCCGAGAGAGAAGCTATTCGGATAGGCAGCAAAGTGGGCATGAAAAAGCGTCTTGAGATTGAGAAGAAAGCCAAAGAGCTGGGAATAAGGGTTTTAAATCCCCATCTCCGTGAAGGGGGTGAGGAATGATGGACGTTAAGTTTCAGAGAAGGCTTGCCGCGAGCATACTCAAATGCGGAGAAGAGCGTGTTTGGCTTGACCCCAATGCGTTGGACGAGATAAAGGATGCTGTAACTCGCGAGGATGTTCGCATGTTGATAAAGAGAGGATTGATAAAGAAGAAGCAGGTGCGCGGCACATCAAGAGTTCGTGCCAATCATATAAAAAGGCAGAAGGAGAAAGGTCTGAGAAGTGGACAGGGATCCAGAAAGGGTAAAAAATATGCGCGTTATCCTCGCAAAATGCGGTGGATGAAAAACATACGCTCAATAAGAAGAACGCTTCGTGATTTGAGAGATTCAGGACAAATTGACAGGCACACTTACAGGAGATTCTACATGCTTGCAAAGGGTGGCACATTCAAAAATAAGAACCATCTTCTCATGCATCTCAAGTCAGAGGGCTATATTAAGGAGGAATGAACATGGCTGAAAATGCAGTTTACAGGGTTAAGATGAGAAGGCGAAGAGAAGGCAAGACTGATTACAGAAAGAGATTGGCCCTTCTCAAGTCCGATATGATCAGAGCGGTGGTTAGGAGAACAAACACTCGCTTAATAGTTCAGTTTGTTGAGTATAATGAGAATGGTGACCATGTGCTATTTACCATAACATCGGATATGCTGAAGAAGCATGGATGGAAAGGCTCGTACAAAAGCTTGCCTGCTGCATATCTTGTAGGTTATTGGGCTGGCAAAGAAGCGTTAAAGCGAAACATTGATGAGGCGGTTTTGGACATTGGAAGACATGTGCCAGTGAAAGGCTCAAGAATATTTGCGGTATTGAAGGGAATGGTGGATGCAGGAGTTTATGTTCCTCATAGCGAAGAGGTGTATCCTACGGAAGATAGAATTTCAGGAAAGCACATTGGTGAGGATGTTGAAAGCATGTTCAAAGAAGTCAAATCCAAGCTGGAGGAATGATTATGGAGTGGGAACCAAAAACTAGGTTGGGCCGACTGGTGGCAGAAGGCAAGATTACCTCAATGTCACAGGCGTTGAGAAGCAACTTACCCCTTAGAGAACCTGAGATAGTTGATGCTTTGCTTCCTGACTTACAGGATGAGGTTATTGATGTGCGAATGGTTCAGAGAATGACCGATAGTGGACGCAGAGTGAAGTTCTCTGTGATGGTTGCTGTTGGAAATGGAGATGGCTTCGTGGGAATAGGAACAGCAAAGGCCAAGGAAGTGGGAGCTGCTATCCGAAAGGCCATATCCAACGCGAAGCTAAACATGATTGAAATTAAGAGAGGATGCGGTTCGTGGGAATGCGGATGCGGCATGCCCCATTCCGTGCCATTCAAAGTTACCGGTAAATGCGGCTCCGTTGAGGTCACGCTCAAACCCGCACCCAAAGGCGTGGGTCTTGCCGTGGGAGATGTGGCAAAGATTATCCTTCGTCTTGCGGGAGTGAAGGATGTCTGGGGCTTTACCAGAGGTCATACAAAGACAACTGTAAATTATGCTGCTGCCACATTTGATGCTCTTCGCCAGACCACGGTAATGAGAATAAATAAGAGGATGGTTATGCCAATATACAAAGGAGGTGTAGATGATGTACGCGGTGATCAGAGTTAGAGGTCGCACAGGAATAAGATGGGACATTGAAGACACTTTGAAGATGCTAAATCTCACTCGCATAAATCACTGTGTTTTAGTGCCCGATACTCCATCGTATAGAGGAATGTTGAGTAAAGTGAAAGATTACGTGACCTGGGGCGAAGTAAACGAAGAAGTCCTTTCAAAGTTGATAAGGCAGAGAGGGCGACTCATGGGCGATGTGCCAATAACCGATGAGTACATAAAGGAAAATCTGGGTTATGAGAGCATTGAAGACTTCGCCAAGGCGATGGTTTCCGGAAAGGCACTATATCGCGATATACCCAACGTGAAGATTGTTTTCAGACTTCATCCTCCGTTGAAGGGCTGGGAAAAGACGAAGAGACATTTCACGGAAGGTGGAGCTCTTGGATACAGGGGCGATAAGATAAATCAGTTGATTTTAAGAATGTTGGGTCCCGGAGGTGAAGATGATGGCAAGTAGAAAATCAAGAAAAATGCGCGGTTCAAACACTTACGGACATGGCATAAAAGGCAGGCGCGGCAAGGGCCGAAAAGGAGGAAAGGGATTGCCGGGTATAGGAAAGCATCATTGGAGCTATGCAATAAAGCATCCTGAATACCTCTGGGGCAATCACGGATTTACATCTCATCATCCCAAAGAAGAGATTAATGCCATCAACATAGGCGAGCTCAGCGAGAGAATGGATGACTTGGTTGAGAAAAAACTGGCCCTGTATGATGGGGATAAGTACGAGGTGGACCTGAGCATTCTCGGAGTCAACAAGCTTCTTGGCAAGGGAAAAGTGAACAAAAAAATAGTAGTTAAAGTTAAATATGCCAGTAAGATTGCAGTTGAGAAAATACAGGAGGCAGGTGGTGAAGTAATCAATGCCTGAGGAAGAGATTCCTAGGAAGAAGGGTGTGGCCCTTCCAGTGGCAATATCGTGGTTCATATTCGCTTACCTATATTTCTCGGTGGTTGAGTGGAAACTGTTAGGATTCATGGATTTTATAAATAAAGTCATAGTGGGCAGATGGCTTGATTTTCTTATATTTTTCCTTTGGAGCGTGCCACTATTCATTTTGGGATACCTTATGCTTTCATACGACGGAGAGAAAAGCAAGCTCTACGGTTTAAAGCCAGTAATTGAGTATTTGCCCATCATAAAAAAACCGAAGGGCCATGTCCATTTCAGGCAAAAGTTGACATGGACCATATTGACCCTTCTTCTATACTTTGGATTGACTAATATCTACCTGTATGGTGTTGATCAGGAGAAGGTAATTGACCTTTTTGCCTCTTTTAGGGCAATAATGGCCGGAGCTTCGGGCTCGCTGATGCACCTTGGTATAGGACCCATAGTTACTGCAAGCATCATTATGCAGCTGTTCGTGGGTGCAAAGATTTTTAACATTGACTTAACTGACCAAAAGGACAAAGCCATCTATCAAGGCACTCAAAAATTGCTGGTAATTATAATGATATTTGTGGAAGCCATACCGCAGGTTTTTGGATATTTGCAGCCCTCAAATACATTCATAAACAGCCTCAACGCCTATGCTCCGGGTTATGGTAATTTTCTTGCAAAGCTAATAATTGTGCTTCAACTGTTCTTCGGGTCATATTTGGTATTCCTTATGGATGAACTGGTTTCAAAATGGGGTATTGGTTCAGGTATATCACTATTCATAGCAGCAGGTGTGTCGGAAGCAATATTCACAGGCACAGTTAACTGGATACCCACAAACGAGAAAATGCCCGTAAGTCTTGCAAATCCTCCAAGCGGCTGCATACCTAAGACGATATATATCCTTCAAAACTCATCAGCCGCACAGCTGTTTGGCGGAGGCATAGAACGGATTCTATTCGCACCTCCTAATCCTATAATTGCTCTGATAGGAACTACCATAATATTCTTCCTTGTGGCATACGCACAAAGCACAAAAATTGAGCTTCCTCTGGCTCACGAGCGTGCGAGAGGAGCAAGAGGTAGATATCCAATCAAACTGATGTACTCATCAAACATACCCGTTATACTGACATCCGCGCTTCTTGCCAATGTGGCCATGTGGTCCATGCTCTTCTGGTCCAATCCCACGCTTAGCAAAGTGCCACTTTTAGGGCACAATCCATGGCTTGGAGCGTATCCAACACCGGAGCAGGCGCAGCAGTGGGGTATAAAAACAACCACCCCCATTGGAGGTCTTGCATTCTATCTAAACAGAGTGCGAGGTCTCTCTTACTGGTTATTGCCTCTAATGAATCCACAGAGATATTATCAGGTGTTCACGTACCAAACCTACTGGGAACTTCTGCTTCATGTGATAGTTTACGTTGTGTTCATGGTGGGAATGAGCGTTCTGTTTGCGAAATTCTGGATTGAGACGGCAAACATGAACGCAAAAGCCATTGCAAAGCAGATTCAATCAAGCGGTATGCAGATTCCCGGCTTTAGAAGAAGTCCTGCGGTTCTTGAGAAGATTCTGAACAAATACATACCTGCAGTTACTATACTTAGCGGAGCTCTGGTGGGTGCCCTTGCTGCCTTTGCAGATTTGATTGGAACTGTGGGCAACACATCAGGTACTGGAGTGCTACTTACTGTGGGTATAATGATTCAGATGTACGAGGCAATGGGCAAAGAGCAGTTGATGGAGATGCATCCTGTGATAAGGCAGTTCTTTGAGTGATTGCCATGCGCGTAATAATTGCAGGAGTGCCGGGAGCAGGAAAGACGAGCATAATGAAAGAAGTATCTGGAAAGACAAATCACAGGATTGTGAACTATGGCACGGTGATGCTAGAAATTGCCCGAGAGCGAGGCTTAGCAGAAGACAGAGACAGCATAAGAACTCTTCCCATTTCTTTGCAGAAGGAACTTCAGAAAGATGCAGCGCGGCGCATTGGAGCGATGGATGACATAATAGTGGACACGCATCTCACAATCAAAACACCAAGTGGCTATTTTCCCGGATTGCCTGAGTGGGTATTGAAGGAGCTTCGTCCAGAGTTGATAGTGGTTGTTGAAGCGAATCCTCACGAGATTGTTAGAAGAAGGCGCTCGGACACTACACGTAGAAGAGATTTCGAGACTTACGAAGACATTGAAGAACATTTAAAGGCAAACCGATATGCGGCATTTGCCTGTTCTGTGCTGACCGGGGCGCCAGTAATGATATTGAACAACAGAGATGGAATGCTTGAGCAGTCTGTTGCCCGTTTTTTGGAGGCGTTTAAATGAGCGAAGAAAAGCAGGAAATAGAAAATAAAGAGGAAGAGCAAATACCCCGCAATCCCCAAGCTTCGTCCACTTCTTATTTTTTGGTGTTTTTTCTGATGATGATGGCCCTTTTCATTCCGGGAATTAGAAGTGCTCTCGGTTACGCTGCTGGAGTGGTTATGACTCCGCTGTTCTCATTTGGAGGAGACTATCCAATATACACCATTTTAGCTTCAGGTTTTGTTCTAACTTTGATAAATGTATGGGCAAGGCACCACTTTACAGATTGGATAAAAATGGCGCGCTCACAGGCAAAGATGAAGGCGTTCAATAAAGTTTACAGAGAAGCGATGATGAAACAGGACCTTGCGAAGTTGGAAAAGCTGAAGAAGTTGCAGATGCAGTACATGTCTGAGAGCATGGAGACGCAATCACAGATGATGAAAGCCACAACGATTACCTTCATTTTAGTAATTGCAATATTCTCATGGCTGTGGATATTTATGCAATCTATAGCCACGTACACAATAATGGCAGTGCCATGGAACTTCAGCGTGGATATGAATCACTCTTTAATTTTTCCTTATTGGCTTTGGATTTACTCCGCAGTTACCATGCCATTAGCGTGGGTTGTTCAGTACATATTCAAGTACTTTGAGTTCCGAAATAGACTTGAATCTGAGCCAGAGGTAGATGAGCAATGATAATAACCATCAGCGGTCCGCCGGGCAGTGGCAAAACAACAGTGGCTCGCCTCCTTGCTAAAAAAATAGGTTATCCTCTAATCTCAGGAGGAGAGGTATTCAGGAACTTGGCTAAGAGCTTAGGTATGGATTTGTTGGAATTTAGCAAATATGCAGAGAACAATCCTGAGGTGGATTACCGTATTGATGAGGAAATTGCGAGAATAGCCAAAGAGAGTGAGAATCTTGTCATAGACTCTCGGCTTTCCGGTTGGATAATGCATAGGCAAAACATACCCGCATTCAAGGTATTCATTGATGCTTCGCCAGAAGTCAGAGCTATGCGAATTCAGATGCGTGACGATGGAGATATAGATGAGGTGATGAGAGCCATGCTGATTCGTGAATCCAGTGAGAAGAAAAGATACAAAAAGCTCTATGACATAGATTTTGAAGATACTTCCATCTACGATATGGTAATTAACTCAGACAATAAAAAGCCGGAGGAGATCGTTGAAGAAGTGCTGGGGGCGCTGGGATGGATGTAGAATCTCTCCTTGAATTTGGAGTGGTCATAGTTGATAAACCAAAGGGTCCAACGAGTCATCAGGTTAGCGCATGGGTTCGTAAAATATTAAATGTTAAGCGCACAGGACACGCAGGAACTCTTGATCCTAATGTAACAGGTGTTTTGCCGGTGGCTCTGAATCGTGCAACTAAGATAATAAATGTTTTGCATATTCTTCCAAAGGAGTATGTGTCAGTAATGCGCTTGCATTCATTTGTTGAAGAGGAGAGAATAAGGAAAGTTTTTGAAGAGTTCACAGGAGAGATATTTCAGATTCCACCTGTAAGAAGCGCCGTCGCAAGGCGTCTGAGAAAGAGAAAAATTCATGAGCTAAAGTTAATAGAAATGGAAAACAATCTTGTGCTATTTAAAGCGGTGGTGGATTCTGGAACATACATTCGTGCTCTTTGCAGAGATATCGGTGATGCATTGTGTGTGGGCGCCAACATGGAGGATTTGAGAAGAACTAAAACAGGGCATTTTTCAGAAGAGCACGCAGTATCTTTAACCGATCTTTTGGATGCATACGTTTTCTGGAAAGAGGATGGTGATGAGACTCTTCTTCGTAGGTACATTTTACCCGGAGATGCTATATTATCATTTCTTCCGAAAATAATTGTGAAAGAGTCCGCTTATGAAAATCTTGCGAAAGGTGCACCATTGTATAAGCCCGGAGTAGTGGAAATGCCAGAGTCCCTCAATGCAGGAGCACTTTGCACCGTTTACACTGAAAGTGGAAAGTTTGTATCTCTATCTCGTGCAGTGCTGAATGATGATGTGGTAGCACGGCCTGAGAGGGTAATAGTTTAATCTTGTAAATACCGCAATCTTTATATGCCTGAGCGTACATATCTATCTGGTGATATTAAATGCCAGCCAAAAAAAATTCTAAACCCGACCACCACATCAATGATGAGAATTCTAAAAAATCTGCAACTCAGGAGCCGAAGGTTGAGTTGTTTGAGAATGAGCAGGAGCGCAGTCTGGGTTATGAGGAAATAAAAGCCACAACAGGTGCGGAGGCACTGAGGGAGAAGGAGCGCTTATCCAAAATGAAGGAAGCAACAAAGCTTCGCAAGAAGGCAGCTGATTATAAGAGAAAAGCGTCTATTTATCATCAGAAATACAAAGAGGAGATGCAGAAGGTTGCAAAGTATCAGGCAGATAAAGCAAAGTACAGAGAGAAAATTTCAGAGCAGAAGAAAAAATTGAGGGTTTACAAAGACAAAATTGATGCCATAAATGAGAAAATAAAGGCTGCTGGTTCTTTAAAAAAGCAGGAGAGTTTAAGAGCAAAGGTTGCCTCATTGCAGGCTAAAATTTCTAAAATAGAGGCTAGAATAAGTTCTTTGAAAAGGAAGGAAGCTGAAATAGTGCAAAAAATGGCTGCGCACAAATCCAAGGCAGCTGAGCACTTTGAGAAGAGCAAAATGTATGAGGAGCAGGCAGAGACATACCTAAGAACTGCAGAGACACTGGAGCGCAGCAGTTCAGGAGGTCTCTGATATTTTTATTTCTATCTTATCACCAACATCCATTTTCATTAACTCGGATGCAGAGCCTTGATTTACCGCAAATTCAAGAAGGTCCTCGCTGTTTATCAACGCAAGCAGCTCTCCTTTCTGAGCGTTTGCGTAGGCATGTTTAACATTCATAGTGAAGCCTTCAACATGCAGCACTTTACCCTCTTTAACACATTTTTTGGGTATGTTTGTTATTACATTTCCAAAATGGTCAATGTGAATAACCTCTCCTATCAATTTTTCTTCAGAGCATACCGGATTTTGAAGAGGATAGGTGATAAAACTATCCGTTTTAACCAATGATGTGAATATGCCCATGTCAAGTTCCGCGGCTACTGGTGCAAACACATCCCTTCCATCAAAGGTTGAAGTATTAACTCTGTCTTTTATTTCATATACTTCCTGAACACGACTTTTTACTAAGGTGAGTATTCCGTTATCTGGCCCCACATAGTATCCTCTATCCATTTTTGCAACTATGCCTTTTCTATCAGTTCCCACTCCCGGGTCAATAACGAAAACATGAATGGAATTTTCAGGAAAATAATCCAGTATGGACATAAGTATGTATGAAGCATGCCTGATACTGTGTCTCTTAACCCCATGCGTTATATCAACAATGTTTGCCGTGGGATTGATTTTGAGAATTGCACCTTTCATAACTCCTGCATAGTGGTCGCTGTATCCGAAATCTGTTGTTAGGGTTATCATATTTATCATTTCCTAATACTTAATCACAAAATCTTTGAAACCTTCAGGCTCTCCGTATTCAATTTTAACATCAGTGACTTCAGCATGGGGATGTTCATATCTGCATAAGTAGATCAATTTTTCCACATCCTCTTTACTTCCTTCAAATACCGCTTCTACTCTTCCGTCTCTCAGGTTTCTAACCCAGCCCGTCACGTTGAGCTTATCTGCATTTTCCTTAGTGAAAGCTCTGAAGAACACACCTTGTACTCTGCCAGAGAAGAACACATGCGCTTTGATTTTGTCCATGAATGCGGCATTTCAATTTGTGATAAAAATTTATTGCTTTCTGATTACCATAATACTGTCCGTTTTTCTGTATTCCCCTCCGCTGGTATTCTCTATGAGCGTGATGTGAATTTCTCCTGTTGATATACCTGAGGGAAGACTCACATTTTTCAAAAAGAATTCTGCCACGCCACTACTGTTTGTAACGTTTCCACTTGTTATGCCACATCCATTCAGTATGATTTTTACACCTTCCATTGGTGCATTGCTCTGATTAAACACTTCTATCCTAACTCTGCCGCTCCACACCGCAGTTCCAGAGCTTGTTGTGTGTGCGTTTATCACGGAAGTTTTTTTACCGTCCACATACACAATCCAATGGTCTATAAGACTCTCCCCTTTCTCGCTTTTTTGCTCATTCTGAGAGTTAAATAGAACATACCCGAAAATGATAACAAGGGCAATCGCTATGGTAATGGCAATAATTACAGGTGCATTTGCCGTGCCCCGTTCCATGTTGTGGGTATAAAATTAAAAATTTAAAAAGGTTTTCATCTCTTGTACGATGGAATTCGCTCCAAAAGCATGCCCTCTATCTGCAGGGGTTTTAGCATCTTTGCAATCTTCACCGCCTCGTCCAGCTTTGCCTTTGAATCCGCGTATATTGTGTAGAGAACCTCGCCCTTCTCAACCTTGTCGCTCTTCTTCTTGTTTAGAAGTATCCCTGAGCCTTTGTCCTTGGGCGCTCCTGCAGTGCGCGCAATCCTAACAAGCGCTTTGTTGGACACTATGGATATGTACCCTTCCTCCGGGGAATGAATGTCCGCATGATATTTTCCAATGGGCACATCATCACTCTTCTCTATTCCCCTTGAGCCCTGAGCGTTGAGGATTTCTAAAAACTTCTCCCTTGCCTTTCCAGCTTTAAGTGCATTTCTTGCCATCTCCTTTCCCTCGCCTCTCTCGGCAATGTTCCCCAACTCAAGGAGCATGCCCGCAATGTCCGTGGCTTTTTCCAGAAGAGATGTGCTCACAGGCTTGCCTTCCATTGCCATCATCGCTTCCCTTGCCTCCAGAGCAGGACCAATGGCTCTACCCACAGGTTGTCCACCATAAGTCACCGCAGCCTCAACGGTTATTCCAAGCCTGCTTCCCAGCTCTATGAAGTCCATCGCATACTTTCTTGCTGTTTTTTCATCGGGAACCTTCGTCTCTGGACCCATGGGAATGTCCAGAACCATGAAATTCGCACCCACAGCCTTCTTCTTAGCCATAACGCTTGCGAGAACCTGAGAATGCGGGTCTATACCGAGAGGGTACTCCACATGCACTATTTTGTCGTCTGCTGGAGCAAGATTAACCGCACCGCCCCATGCAAGGGTTGCACCCACTTCGTCCACTATTCTCTTTATGTCGTTTATGCTCAAATCCACCCTTGTTAGAACTTCCATCAAGTCAGCAGTGCCCGCAGCGCTGCTTATGGCTCTTGATGAGGTTTTAGGAATCTTCAATCCGAGACTTGCGGCTATTGGTACAGCTATTGGCGCATACTTGTTCCCCGGCACACCGCCGATGCTGTGCACATCAAACACCGTATACTCAAAATCCAAAGTATCTCCTGAATCAACCATCGCTTGTGTCATCCATTCTGTCTCATCCATATCCATTCCACGAATCTGAATCGCCGTGACATAAGATGTGAGCTCTATCACCGATAAATTGTCTTCGCTTATGTCTCTTATTATTCCGTATATCTCGTCCTTTGTTAGTTTCTCTCCGAATATCTTCTTTTTGATATAATCTACGCTCTGTGGCCTAGTTGTGGGCGTGATTTTAACCACATCACCGTTTTTCACATTCAACTTTTCACTTATTTCCACGAACATTCCAATCTCGCCATGCTTTATCATGCTCTGAGAGATGTTCACGATAGCTGTCATCAACTTTCCTTTTCTTCCAATCTTTGCACGGTCCTGTGGATGCAAGCCCAACTCCTTTGCATCTTCTTCGTTCAAAATCACTTCGTATCCTCCAACTTCTATATCTATTCTCTTAACTTTCAACTCCAAAGTTAATCACCTCCTTTATGATTTGATACGCAAGATACGGAGATATCAGCCCCCGCTCGGTTATGATGGCATCAATGTATTCCGGGGGCGTGGCATCAAACACGGGGTTTCTGAACTTAACTCCCGGAAAATCCTCAGGATTTGCAATCTCCTCCGCAGGCCGTTCCTCTATATCCACCAACTTACCTATAACTGTCTCTGGAGAGAATTTGTAAGTCTCCGCTGCAACCATGAACGGCACTCTCGCTTCATGGGCCACCAGCGCAATCTGTGATGTGCCTATTTTGTTTATAACCGCTCCGTTGCTAGCAATGGTATCGGCACCAACGATCACTATGTCAATGTCCCTCATGAAGTATCGCACGGCCGAATCAACAATCATGGTCACATCCACACCCTCCTTCGCGAGCTTTCTTGATGTTATGTGGCCCTGCAACCATGGTCTGGTCTCCGTGTTGAGCACATGGACCTCCTTTCCTGAACGATGTGCCTGTATGATCACTTCAAGTGCAGCTGAGGAATTACAATGAGTTAGTATGGTGGATCCGTCTCTTATTCTCTCTGCACCAAATTTTCCAATCTTCTTAACCGCCCCCAGAGATAGGTTAATGAACTCATCAGCGCTGTCAATCACACTGTGTTTTAGCTCCTCCACGTTATCTCCTTCAACTCTGTTCATCACATAGTACACAGCATTTCTCAGAGACACGGCAGTGGGTCTTGTGGATAGAAGATAATCACGCACCTCGTTAAGCCCAGATAGGAATTCGTCTTTTGTCCCTGTAAATTCAACGGCATAGTTTTTCATCGCTTCAGCAGCGGCCCGTGCGATTTTTCCGGCACCCCGTATCTTCATTGTTTTTATACCCTCTCCAATCTCCTTAACTTTGGGAATCATAGAAGCGGGGTATTGCATAGTGAGTATTTATTTTTTTCTTAGATGTGATAACAGTGTGGAGTATGGAAATTATTACGCCCTGTTTTCACAGAGAAAAATCGCATCCCCATGAATGCTCGTTTAGCCCAGAGTTAAGAATGAGAAGGAAACATGAAAAATGGTAAAATTAAGTGAGAGGAAGATAAGATGTATGGAGGTATATTGCCACATAAAGAAGGGGGGAATAGCGAGGGAAGCGGCAAGGATATAGATGGTGACTGTAAGAAGAATACAGCGGGGAGTAATGAAATAGTTGAGAGAGTGTAGAGAGAGGAGATTAGGAAGATATGAGAGAATCTCGAAGAAGCAATCATTTTAGATGAATTTTTATAAGCGAAAAAATAACTGTGTCCTACTGTGTTTAAAAGATGACTGATGAAAAAATTAAGTATATGGATGCTTTTATGATAAAGCAGGGAGGTGTGATTGCAATGCGAAGATGGTTGTATGTGATAAGCATAATCGGAGCTTTGCTGTTTAGCTCGCTTTTTGTGGCGTTTGCGCACGGTGCGATACCTGCGAATATGGAAACGAACACAAAATCATTGAACGACGGTCTCGTTGCCTACTGAGACTTTGACGAAGGCTCTGGAAACATTCTGCACGATAAGAGTGGAAATGGAAACGATGGAACCATACATGGAGCAACATGGGTAAACGGAGTGCGGGGAAAAGCGCTGAGATTTAATGGAGAGAGTGATTATGTAGAAGTGGCAGACTCAGAAAGTTTAGATATTACCGATGGTTTAACCTTAGAAGCATGGGTATCTCCTAGTGGGTGGTGGAATACAACATGGCAATATAGAAGAAACATAACAATTGACAACACAGCTAACGCGAATACTTTAACAAATTATCAAGTAGCAATTAACCTAACATACGATTCAGGTATGCAACCCGATTTTTCAGACATTCGCTTTACTTGGTATAACGCTACAGATGGAACAGAAACAGAAATTCCTTACTGGATAGAAAGAAAAGTAGATTCTTCATGGGCTTATGTTTGGGTAAAAGTTCCAGAGATTCCCCCTAACTCTATTGCTACAGTTTATGTTTACTATGGGAATACCACACCTGTAAGTAGTGAAAGTAATGCAAAAGAGACCATGTTAGTTTATGATGATTTTAGCAATTCATCTGAGTTCAATGAATGGTCAAAAGAATATTATGTTCGTGAAGGTTCCCCTACATTTAACTATTTTTATGTTAATTATAATACATCTACCGGTTCTCCAGCCCCATCTATAAACATGCGGGGTGACCAATCAACAGACTGGGCTTCATATATATTTGTTATAACTAGAAATATAACAAAGGCTTCTGCTGCTGAATTAGCTGTTAGGGCATATTATAGAGCTGCTTCAGGTTATTCCGGATCTACAGTAACTAATGCCAGATTGTTTGGGTATAATTCAACTGGACCTGCAAGTACATCTACAGAAGCATTTGAGCATGTTTATGTTGCTGGTGGTACATATGACACAGGATGGAAAAATGGTGGAGAGGTCATAACTTCTGGATTATCTGGCTTTAGCGATGTAAAGATTGGGTTTGGATTTGTTGATGCTTGGGGTCATAATTGGAATCAAAGAAATTGGTATGATAATATTATTGTAAGGCAATATGTATCACCAGAACCAACTTATTCAATAGGTGCAGAAGAAGAAATAGGAGGAAAGATAGTAGGAAAAGGAACAGATGCTTATGAACTACAAGCTACTGGTTCTGAGCTCTTTGCTTATATTAACAACCAAGTAATAACTACTAAACTAACTAATGCATGGCATCATGTAGTTGAAACTTATGACAGATCTTATCAGAATCTTTATGTAGATGGGAAACTAAAAGCTTCTAAGCCATTAACAGGAGCTATTAGCACGAACACTAATAATCTAGTAATTGGTAAATGCTTTAATGGCATAATCGACGAGGTTCGCATCTACAACCGCGCGCTGAGCGCGGAGGAAATACAGAAACTATACCTTTCAGAAGGTGCGCCCACGCCCCCGCTGGACGTGAAAGTGGAGAAAAATGGAAATTATGCGCAGCTCACATGGAATACGCCAGAATCAAAAGGCGCTTCTGCAATAAGCGAATACGCGATTTACCGCTCTGTGGACGGTGGCACATACGAGAAAATAGCCACTTTACCATCGGACAAGCTCATCTACGAGGACAGAAACATAGAGAAGGGGCACACGTACAGGTATTACATAACTGCGATTAATTCGGTGGGCGAGAGCGAGAAGAGCAAGGTGGTGGAACTTTCAACTGGTGGAAATGGAGGCGGTGCAACAAACAAGGGAAATGAAAACGCCAACTCTGGCAATTCCACCTTCGGAGGATTCATGCACAGTATTTGGCTTTGGCTCATAATTCTGGTGGTGATTGCAGTGATTATTGTGGTGCTTGCGATGCGGCGCAGAAAGCCTGAGAGGATAGAGAAATCAGAGGAAGAAAGCGATGTCTCGCTGCCTCCAGCAGGAGGATTCGTTGAAGCTCAGACGATAAACGTGGTATGCCCGCACTGCGGCTATGCAGGAGAGGTCCCAGCGAGCATGCGCGGACAAACTGTGAAATGCCCGAACTGTGGAAATGCATTTAAGATTGAATAACTATTTATTTTTTTCATTTAGAAAAAGCTTAATTTACCTGTATTTCATTATCCTGCTTATGAAAGTCCGAGATGTAAAGGACAAAATCACCCGAGAGGCTGCGGTTGTTAGAGAGGATTCCACACTTAGAGACATTACCCGTGCTCTGCTTGAAGATCCAAAAACTCAGGCAGTTTATGTGGTGAATTCTGAAGGTAAGCTGGTGGGTATAATCACCATTCATCTGATAACGCAGTACGCGTACTCAGAGCACATTCCTCCAGAGTACCTGCAGTTCAGAATTGACACAATAATGGGTGAGAAAGCCACTGCTGCGGACATAATGCTTCCACCAGTTTTCGTAAAAGAAGACGATGATTTGGGTGCTGCTTTCGCTAAGATGTTTGAAAATCAGCTTGCGGAGCTGCCCGTAGTAAATGAGGAGCTGAAGATAGTTGGCGATTTGCATCAGCTTGAATTGTTGAAAGTCTGGCTCGAAAATCAGGCTACGTGAGCCACCATTTTTAAAAATTCTTCAATTTCTTTCACATTCATATTTCCCGGATTTGTTTTCATCAACGGTTCTTCGTAAATTTCGTGAGCTAATTCATTTATTTTGTTCTCAATCTCTGGTAGTGTTGAAGGTATGCCAAAGTCCCTGTTTAACTCCTCAATTGCATGCGCCAAATCTTCAATTTTGAGCATTCTTTCAATGTCTTCGTATCTGCGTGTGTATCTCTCCGTGGATCTTATAAAATGCGGCAATAGTATTGCGTTGAGCTTTCCATGCTCAATTCCGTACCTGCCGCCTATGCGATGCGAAGCCGCATGACAAAGCCCAAGCCGCGAGTTGGTAAAGCCCATCGCAGCCATCATGTTTCCATAATGAACCAGTTCCCTCGCTTCCAAATCTCCGTCCAGAGATGATTTCAAATGATTGAATATGAGCTCCACAGCTTTGAGAGACATGGTATCTGCAGGAATATTGTCAACTTTGGATACATACGATTCAATTGCATGGGTGAGTGCGTCCATTCCAGAGTATATCACTGTATTGCGGGGCATGCTCATAACCATATCAGGATCGTATATTGCCATGTCTGGTATGATTTCCTGAGACACTATTCCATGCTTTATTCCTCTTTTGTCCGTGACAACCGCGGCTGCAGATATGCCCGTCCCAGTACCGCTGGTTGTTTCCATCGCTGCGAATCGCGCCTTTTCTCTCAATGTAGGTATGCGAAGCTCGTAGATTTCCCTCCATGATATCTTCGGCTGTTCGTACCATATCCACGCTAACTTAGCTGTATCAATGACGCTTCCACCGCCTATTGCCACAATCCACTCCGGCTTTTCCTCTGACAAGAACTCAAAAGCTCTGATAACATCTTCTTCCACAGGCTCTCCGTGAGCATGTTTCATTTCATAAACTGATGCGTTAAGAGGTATGAAGTCCTGCACATATTTCCAGACATTCGTTCCAGTCATTATAACTGCTCTTTTTTTAATTTTTGATAGATTTTTGGCTGATTCCCATCCAAAGTAAATCTCCCGCGGTGTGTGAAACTTCATGGTGGTTCATTGAAATGATAGTTAAATAATTTTCACATTGCGTCTTCATGCAAATTTTATTATATCACGCATTCATGGCTGCTCCTATGTCCACATTTGAAAATGAGAGTATTAAAAAAATTCTGGAGCGATACAGGAGAATATGGGCCATTGGCCATGCACAGAGTGTTTTGGGATGGGACATGGAGGTGAACATGCCCAAACAGGGTATACAGGAGAGAAGCGTTGCTCAGGGCGAGTTATCGGTCATGAGTCAGGAGCTAATGCTCAATCCTGAATTTGTGAAATTAATAGAAAACATAGATTATGAATCGCTAAATGAAACAGAGAAGGGCGTTATAAGAGTTCTGCGCAGAGATTTGAAGATAAGCAGAGCGTTTCCCCCAGATTTTGTTAGAGAGATGAGCGAGACAACCAGTCGCGCCACCATGGCTTGGCAGGAGGCAAAGAAAAAGGATGATTTTAGCATATTTGAGAGTCATCTTGATAAAATAATGAGCCTCGCTAAAAGGGCCGCTGATTATTTAGGATACGAAAAACAACCTTACGATGCGCTTCTTGACCTGTTTGAAGAGGGCTTGACCACAGATGATGTGGAGCGCATGTTCTCGGAGATTGAGAGGCCTCTTAGGGATGCGTTGGATAAAATACTGGACGAGGGTAAGTTTCCGAAGGAGCATCCGCTGGAGAGAAAATCTTACGATGAATCCAGTATGAGAGAGGTTAACATAGAAATTCTCAAAGCACTGGGCTATCCCCTTGGCGAGAGGTCAAGAATTGATGTTTCCGCGCATCCTTTCACCACAGAATTCGGATTGAACGATGTGCGCATTACCACAAGATACGAGGGTTACGATTTCAAAATGAGTCTTCTCAGCACCGTGCACGAGTTCGGCCATGCTCTCTACGAATTGCAGCAAAATCCTGAGTTCATGATGACTCCGATAATTGGGGGAGTGTCTTTGGGAATACACGAATCACAGTCAAGATTCTGGGAGAATATGATTGGAAGAAGTATGCCCTTTGTTAGATTTGCATATCCTATCCTGAAGAAGCACCTATCTTTTGTGAGCTCTTACACTCCTGAAGATTTGTATCTCTACTTAAACACCGTGCGTCCAGACCTGATAAGAACCGAGGCCAGCGAAGTCACGTATAATCTCCATATAATTTTAAGATTCAAGCTTGAAAAGCTGATGGTGAATGAAGGTGTAAAAGCCAGCGAGCTGCCCGAGCTGTGGAACGAAGAGATGGATAACATGCTGGGTGTGCGTCCCAAGAGCTATGCAGATGGCATACTACAGGACATACACTGGAGCCACGGAACCATTGGCTATTTCCCCACCTACTCCATCGGAACTCTGTTCGCAGCACAAATTGGCGCTTATGCAGAGCGTGAGATTGATGACTTCAACACATTGGTGGAAAGTGGTAATTTCCAGCTAATTCGAGAGTATCTTAGAGAAAAGGTGCACAAGTTCGGTAAAATTTATCCGCCAAAAGAGCTGGTGAAGAGAAGCTTTGGAGAGGAAATAGAACCTAAGTACTTCATAAATTACATACTCAAAAAATACCTTTCTTAATTTTTTAAAAAAATGAAAAGATTTACATGTACTTTATTTTGCCAGAGGGTCTGAATGTGAACTTCTTCTTAGAAGGCACATGTATGACCGCTTTGGTCCTCGGGTTTCTTGCTTTGCGGGCCTTCTGCACCCTGCGCTCAAATATTCCGAAGCCCACGAGATTCACTTTCTCGCCCTTGTTTACCTGCTCCACAACCTCGTCCACAAAAGCCTTGATCACTGCCTTTGCATCTTTCTGGCTCACGCCGGTCTTTTTGGCCACATTTTTTGCAATTTCACTTATTCCTACCATTTTCTTCACCCGAATAGGGTATTGCGATTATAGTATATATATTTTATTGTGCTGATTGGTGAGAAATGCCGCTCTACAACCATTTATAAAAAAATTCATAAATTTTGATATACTTAGAAGTTGGCAATTTTACATCATTTTTCATAAATGGCAAAGTTTTTACCTGCGGCTGCAATGCGGCTTTGTGTCCGTACATCAGAGAAAGAGAAGAGAAGCTAAAAAAATAGCAAGGGAGAGGATAGATATATTGTTTAAAATGGCTGAGCGCATGGCGGAGATTGGCGAGGAGGCACTTGCCGATAGATATGTGGCGCTCATATTGGAGATTTCCAAAAAGTACCGCATTCGTCTGCCTACATCCATAAAGAGGAGAATTTGCAAAAAATGCAGGTGTTTTATTGTGCCGGGTAGAAACGCGAGGGTGAGAGTCAAAAAGGGTAGAGTAATCATATACTGTCAAAAATGCGGAAGAATCAAAAGAATACCTTTCAAATAAAGTTATTCCCTTATTGTTTCTATTTGGAACAGCACATTGTAGCCTTTAAGAGTTGCGTGTATTTTGTCTGCAAACCATATTGCCTCTTCAACAGTGGCTCCATCGTCCCACTCATACACCATATCGTAGGCGCCAGTTATGGGTTTGAATCCCAAAGACTGCAAACGATCTACCACCTCGCTGGGCGGTGCACCTTCGCTGTTGAAAGTCACCTTCAGGTACGTTCTCATCATCGGTCTGTGAATATCACACTGATATTTATCTTTTTTCTATTTTCTTACCACCATGCAAATCACATCTAACCACAATTGTCCAGAAATGTTTATATACATGCAAGCGTAGTTGATCAAGGAGGTGATATAATGTATGATATAATAAACCCGAGTGTTTTGGGAATGACCATATATATAGACTGGAACCAGATAACGAACGAGATTGTGCACGGGCTGCTCATCGCGCTTGCGGTGACGGTGATTCTGCTTATAGGCTATCTGGTTGGCTGGCTTTGCAAGAGAGGAACCATTTTAGTGCTGCGCAAAACTGTGGACCCTGCAATGGCCAACACGGACCTTGGAAGAACTTTAAGTAAATCAAATGTGGACTTAACCTCAATAGTGGGTGGCCTAGTGCTTGCGTTCGTGATGTCAATCTCTTTCATAGTGGCAGTCAATTACATGGGCCTAAGCGGAGATGTTGGAAAGGTTCTAACAGCGGTAGCCCTATACTTACCGAAGCTAATTGGTGGAATCATTGTTCTTACCGTGGGTATAATTTTGGTGGGCTTGCTTGCAAAATATGTTGAGATTCTACTTTCAGGAGTGTTTGAGAAGGAGTACGAAGGCTTATCAAAGCTCATATCCAACTTAATACTCATCGGACTTGTGGCTTTCGTGATAACCCTCGGATTGAACATAATGGAGCTTCAGGGAGATTTGGTCTATCCTCTGATTTTAGGAACGGTGATAATCGGTGCAGGAGCGATAATCGGAAACACTATGATTGACAGCATAACAAGGGAGAATGAGAACTTCAAAGAGGAGGCACCTTACGCGAAGTTTGTGATATACATAGTGTTCATAACCATCGGCGTGGCTGCGATATTCAGTCAGTATCCGGCAACTCTGGCAGTTTTGCAAACTTTGGCGTGGGGACTGGCAATTGCAATGGCACTTATGATGGTCCCTGTGCTGATACGCTTGTTCAGGACCGAGAAAACATTGAAAAAAGAAGCGGAAGAGTGATTTTCTCTTTTTTCTTTTTTGATAAGCCGAATAGTTTAAATTCTTGGTTGCTTTGGAACTTACGTGAAAATCCCCACATCCGTATCTGCATTTGATTCAATTGTGGGCGGAGGCATGCCCGCCGGCTCAGTTGTGATTTTAGCAGGAGAGCCCGGCTCAGGAAACAGAGAATTCGCGTACACTTCCGCTGCAAAGTTATCTCTTGCAAGAAAAGATGAGAGTTTCAGAAATCTAATGATAGAATCCACCGATAAAATTTACATTCCAGAGGGAACCACCTACATATCCTTTTCAAGAAGCGAGGAGGAGATAAAACATGCAGTTTATCTCACATTCAACGAGGATCTTGCCAATTCATTTTACGACAACTTGAAGTTTCAGGATTTCTCTGTGGAATATTTCAAAAACAGCATAGTTCCAATAAAGTGGGTCACAAACAGTGTGAGCGATTTTATGAAGCGGAAGGGAGATCTCCTAAAAAGTTTCGTGGAGTACATTGATGCGAACTCAGACAGGAGAGTGGTTATAGTGGATTCTCTCACAGATTTATTCACCTCGCCACGCATAAACACGAGAGATTTGATAGACACCATGCGCGGATTGAGAAGAAAGGCTAAGGAGTGGAAGACAGTGATATATCTACTTCTGACCCTTGGGGCACTGGACAAAAAGGAGGAGAACATACTATTTGATTCTGTTGATGGGGTTATGGTGTTTCAATGGCATGCATCTCACAAATACTCAAAGAGATACAGGTACATGTACGTGCTGAAATTTACAGGATTGATGTCTCATTTGGAGGAGGAGAGAATTGCGAGGTTCAACACAACATTAAATAGGAGGTTGGGATTTGTGGTAGTCAATACGGAGAAGATAAGGTGATGATTATGAGAATAAAGACGGGGATAAAGGGCCTTGACGATATGATGGAGGGCGGCATACCTCAAGGGCACAGCGTTGCCATAATAGGCTCTTTTGGAACGGGTAAAACCACATTTGCAATGCAGTTTTTGTGGGAAGGTTTGAGAAATGGTGAGAAGGGCATATTTTTGAGTCTTGAAGAGGACGAGAACAGCATAATTGAAACTGCCAAGTCCTTCGGATGGGACTTTGAAAAGTACGCGAACGATTCACTTCTCATCATAAAGCTTGAGCCAGAAGATGCAGGGAGCAGTGTGAAGAGACTTGAGGGTGAGATTCCAGAGGTGATAAGGGAATTCAAAGCCAGTCGCATAGCCATTGATTCTGTTAGTCTCATATCCATGCTTTTCTCTTCCGAGGAAGAACGTCGCACGAATTTATTCGCTCTGAGCAAGAGTATTAAGGACAGCGGCGCAACGGCCATATTCACCGCGGAGGTTGACCCTAAGAATCCAAAGGTTAGCCGAGATGGATTAATTGAATATGTGGTTGATGGTGTGATTCTTCTAACTCCCGTGGAGATGGAAGATAGAATAATGCTCACTCTCAGAATTCTGAAGATGAGAAGAACGAAGCATTCCAGAGAGGTTAAGCCCTACGAGATAACATCGGGAGGATTGGAAGTACTATCGGAAGCTCAGATATTTTGAGGTGTGTTAAGATGGAAGATGAAATCAAGAAAATAGTGGCAGCTTACTTTGGATTCAAGCCCACCATCAGTTCAGAAAATTTAGAGATAAATATAATCCCCGGTGGAAAAGAGAAAATTAGGGTGAAGTGGGAGGAACATATTGGCAATTTAAGTGGTGTGGCACGTGTATCGCCCCTTGATATAATGTACGAAATGGGTTGGGAAAACAACGAAGAAAACTATTCACGCGCTGTTGAAATGCTCAAATCAGCCGCGGGAAATGAAGGCTATTATCTTGTAGAAGTGAAGGGCAAGTATCTTCTCATAAACACCAAGTATAGGCGATGAATATGGAAAGAAGCAATCTTCTCAAAAATTTGATGGAGAGCATAAAGTTAGATGCGTATGTTGAAGCGAAGACTTCGGAAATGCATGTGTGCATGTTTTGCGGAAGAATTGGGTACAAAGATTTGCCCATGAAGAGAATAGGTGGGCGGTGGATATGCATTGATTGTTTGCGAGAACTCAAGGAGGCTCTGGAAACTCTTGCCGAGTGGGAACAGGAGATAAACCTGAAACGAGAACTAAAAAGAGATATGGTAAAAGGATTCAATCAGTAAAAGTTGCGCCTTTGGGGAAGTTCTTTTTTATGAACTCTATTATCACATTTCTGTCTCCTTTGAGATGCGACTCGTACCACACTGGAATGACTTTCAGAAGAATCTCACGTATCTTATCAATTGATGCTTTGTTTACCGTCTCATCGTACAAGACATACTGGCTGTATATTCTCTTCCACCCTGAGTATTTATCGTATTTCTCACCCTCTGAGAACTCAAATATCATTCTGAGCTTCTCCCCGCTGTCTGTGTTGTAGTATATGATTTTTAGAGAATCGCCAATTCTGTCCTGATCCCTCGTTATGTCCACAAGGCTGACCTTCCAAACCCTTGAGAAATCAAAATCCTTTTTAACAATCCACTTTGTGGGGAATTCCTCAAAATGAGAAATCCACTTATCATACCAAGGCTCCATCTTGAAATGCACATTTATATTGTTGAACTGAATCCAGATCTTCCAGAAGTCCTCAATAATGTTTCTGTTCAACTCGCTTCTCTTCGTGCTCTCGGTGGAAATGTCTTTAAGTATCTCCTCTTTCTTCTTTTCAAGTTCGCCTTGAAGTTTTTCAAACCAATCCTCTTTTGTTGCTGCCATGTTAATCCCTCACTGTAATGCCATTTTAAGGATATAAAATTATCGTTATATGCTTTTCGGTCTGAGTGGGAAAAACATTAAAATATTATTTCGGGATGCCGAAATATGAGCTTGTACAGAGTTGCTTTCGGAATGGAAGATGAGAAAAAACTCACAGACGGGCATTACGGAGACTCCAAATTCTTCCTAATCTACGAGATAGAGGACGGGAAAATAAGGTTCGTGGAGAGAAGAGAGAACAAGGCGG
>CAYRMJ010000003.1:0-33221 GCA_964425415.1 uncultured Thermoplasmata archaeon
CCTGCCGCTTTCAGGCACTTAACCGCCTGCTCTCTGGATGAACCGTAACCCCAGTTCTTCCCAGCGATTATCACATCTCCTTTCTTCACGTTCTTCGCAAAATTTGGGTCCAGATCTTCCAGCGCATGCGAAGCCATCTCCTCGTCGCTCATTATCTTGTAAGTGTACTTGCCGGGGAATATCACATCGGTGTTCACATCATCTCCATATTTCCACACTCTTCCCATTCACAACACCTCCCTTGGGTCTGAGATGCGGCCTTTAAGAGCCGTTGCAGCTGCAGTGGCAGGAGAGCCGAGATAAATCTCCGCATTCGGATTGCCCATTCTGCCCTTGAAATTCCTGTTGGCTGTGCTGAGGCATTTCTCTCCATCTGCAAGAACGCCAGCATGCGCACCGAGGCACGGACCGCAACCGGGATTCATAACCACAGCGCCTGCATCGGCCAGAGTCCTCAGAATTCCACGCTCATCCGCCTCTTTCCACACCTCCCATGATGCGGGAAATACGAGCATTCTCACATTTGGATTGACCCTCTTTCCCTTGAGAATCTTAGCCGCAATCTCCAAGTCCTCCACACGACCATTTGTGCAGGTGCCCAGAAATACCTGATTTATCTCTATATCCTCCGCCTTATCTATGTCACGAACATTATCCACTGTGTGAGGAAACGCGATTTTTGGAACTAAATCGGAGGCGTCGTACTCGTATCTCCTTTCATATTCCGCATCCTCATCCGGATGCATTATATCGTAATTTCCCCTCGCCCTTCCCTGCAGATATCTCTCAGTTTTTTCATCTGCTTCTATTATTCCGTTCTTTGCACCCATCTCAGCGCTCATGTTTGTGAGAACCATGCGCGATGCAATGCTCATATTCCTTATCGTTTCGCCCTTGAATTCCACTGCCTTGTAAACTGCTCCGCTTGCAGTTACATCTCCAATTATGTGCAGAGCCAGATCCTTAGCAAACACACCCTTTGGCATATCCCCGTTCACGATGATTTCATAAGATTCTGGAACGCGGAGCCATATCTTGCCCGTTGCCCATATTGCAGCGACCTCACTTCTCCCGATGCCTGCGGCGAAGGCGCCGAATGCTCCCGGCGTGGTGGTGTGTGAATCCGCACCCACAATCACGCTTCCCGGTAAATCGTAGCCCTTCTCTGCCATTACCTGATGACAGATTCCGGTGTTTATATCCCAGAAGTTCTCAATGCCCTGCTCCTTAACGAAGTTCCTTATGCTTTTGTGGTTGTTTGCATAATCTGCGGTGGGCGCTGGCACGGTGTGATCTAAAATTATCACTATTCTCTTAGGGTTCCATACCCTTTCCACGCCCGTCTTCTTGAATTTGAGCAAAATTGCGGCGGAGTTGTCATGGCTCATGACCCATGTTGGCTCCACAGTCACAATCTCTCCTGCTCGGACCTCTCTCTTTCCTGCCTTCTTTGCCAGAATCTTTTCGGTGAGAGTCATTCCCATTCTATCACCTAAACCTGCAAATGAAAGCACAGTATATTATCTTTCTCCCACAAAAATTGATCATGTTCCTTAGAAATTGCACAGTATAGTTGCATAAAGTTAATATGGATGCTGTAAAATACCTATTTATGGGTATGGTGGACATAAGCGAAAAAAAAGAGGTGCTGAGGATTGCGAGGGCGAGGGGCACAATCGTGCTAAGAAGCACCACGGTGGATGCTATAAAAAGAGGAGAGATAAAAAAAGGGGATGTTTTTGAAACTGCGAAAGTGGCGGGGATGCTGGCGGTGAAGAACACACCGAGCATAATTCCGCACTGCCATCCAATCCCCGTTGAGAGCGTGGAGTTCAAATTCAACATGCATGGAAATCGCATTGATGTGGAGTGCGAGGTCAAGGCACATTACAAGACGGGCGTGGAGATGGAGGCACTAACGGGGGTGAGCATAGCTTTGCTAACGATATGGGACATGGTGAAGTACCTTGAGAAGGATGAAAAGGGACAGTATCCCATGACGCAGATTCTCGGGATTGAGGTTGTGGAGAAGAAAAAAGGTGAGTAAAATGGGGCATGAAGAGCATAAAAAGCACCGCTACTCTTTGAGAATAGGCGTGATAACCGTGAGTTCAACGAGGGATGAGAAAAAAGATGTATCTGGAAAGATTCTCAAAGAGGAAATAGAGAAAAATGGCCACAAGCCATGCGGGTACGAGGTTGTAAAGGACGATAAGATAGAAATACTCCATGCACTCTTCTCAATGCTGAGGGTCTGCGATGCAGTCATCGTGAATGGGGGCACGGGAATAAGCAGGAAGGATGTCACCTACGACTCCGTGGTTAAGAACTTTGATAAAGAATTGGTAGGATTCGGTGAGATATTCCGAAAGATTAGTTATGATGAAATTGGCACGGCGGCGATGATGAGCAGGGCCACCGCTGGAATAATTGAGGGACGCGTGGTTTTTCTGACTCCCGGCTCGCCCAATGCAGTGCGCACTGCATCATCGCTGATTTTCTCGGAGATTGAGCACATATGGTACGAGATGCACAAGGAAAAGATATGAGGAGAAAGCTCACGCTCATCCTCGCGCTCATTCCCATATTTATGATTCCCATCACCGGGCTAACATGGGTTATATTCTCCATCTTCCTATTTCTTATTTTCTTCAAAGATCGCCTTGGCTGGTACGAGCGCATAAAATTCTCTCCACCACTCAAATTTTTCATATTCTTCATGCTCTTTGGCCTCATCACCGAGATGTTCGCAGTGGTGGACAATCTCCCCAAGCCCCCGAGTGAGAGGATTCTGCTGCATCATGATCCATGGATTGATATGTATCTCGCCATCGGTTACTACGCCGGTTTCGCCATCTCATGGACTTTTTTCATCACGAGATTTAACTTCTCATATCCTCATGTTTTCCTCATCGGCGGATTTTTCGGTTTGATTTTTGAGCAGACAGGCGGAATACTCTTCTCTCTCAATCTTTTCATATATCTCTATGTGTTTTTGGTTTACGGTTCATTCCAGGCCAGCGCCGCGGTGCTTGCAGAGAGTGAGCTTCGCAGGATGAAGAGAAAAGAGATAAAAAAATGGACGATGGCTTTGCTCGGAGCATTGATCGAGATTATCTCGTTCTTTCTGGCATGGTTATTTCTGTTTCTGCTGAAAATTCCAGTTAATTATCAGTAGAATTCCAGCTCCTCCCTCTTCATGAACTCGCGCATTAGCGAGGTTGCATACGTGCCGGGGTGCAGGAAGAATGAGAAGGTGCAATCATCTCGGTGATAATCTCTGTAGATTGCAATCAAATTTCTTCTGCGCCCTTTGGAGCTCAGCTCCGGAATCTCTCTTATTCTGAAATTCTCTTTTTTTATTCCTTCTCGCCCCAGTATTTTTCTCTCTATCTCCCCTTGCACCCCGCCGCTCAGCTCAGATTCGTATCCGAAGAGCACAGTGCTTATGTACGCCTTCCCCTCGTATACGAGTTTCTTAATCTTATCGTAGTTGAACGAGTTCACTTTCACATACTCCTGCACAGGCATTCCATGAGGATCTGCTTTCATCACCACATCTCCAATT
Organism: uncultured Thermoplasmata archaeon; assembly: GCA_964425415.1. GTDB lineage: Archaea > Thermoplasmatota > Thermoplasmata > Thermoplasmatales > Aciduliprofundaceae > JAADDK01. Next base: position 3,569 of record CAYRMJ010000003.1, read on the forward strand.
TGCAACTCTATTCCGATTTTCAATCTCTCGCTGAGCATCATGTTGAACAGATAACTCTGGTACGCGTGAACGAACATCATCATAAGCGGCTTTGGAAGTGCCCTTAGTGCACCGCTGTAATCCTCAGGATTGCTGACTAGGTGATGCAGCATTGCTCGCTCATATTCTGCTCTGGGATTGATCTCCTTCAGCGCGGACTTTGCCTCCAAGCTCTCAAAGAATATCTTTCGGCCCTCATCGTCCTCAAAATCGCCGGGATAGCCTATGTAATATCGCACCGCATCCTTCAGATTGCCCTGCACGATGTATTTTCCAATTATATGCGTCACGGGCCTCGTTGCTCCAAACCTCTGAACCCCGAAGAAATTGGGAAAGCGACCATTTAGCTCCTCTTCAATCTTCTCCACCCTTTCATCGCAATTCGCATCTCTTAGATGTATACGGAACATGTTTCCCATCAAATCTCCCAGTTCAATGCACGAGTTGCTTCTGAAATGCTCCACAATCTCCACATCTCGCATGTTTATATCCGGCACGGAAGTATGATTCATTATGCAGAAGTACTGCACGCTCACGCTCCTCTTGTCCTTTGTACCGGCGAATCTTATTCTGTTTCTGCTTATTCCCATTCTTTTGCTGAGAATCTTCACGAATCTGTTCGTCTCCCAGTTTCTGAGCCGAATCTTCAAAAATAGATTTTTTCCATTTTCATCTCTTCTTATGTCTATCGGTATTTCTTCCACGTAAAAATCCTCAACATCCTTCTTCAACTTTCCCCCAACACCGGGTGAAAAAGAGAGATAAGAGTATGTGCCAATTTCATGGTAGGTGTGCATTATATCCAGACTTCGTCCACGAGGCGGTATTCCAGAATCTCAGATTCGCTGAAGAACAGGGCCACTTCCCGCTTTGCAGACTCTTCAGAATCCGAGCCGTGCACCAGATTGTTCTGCACGCTCATTGAATAATCGCCCCTTATTGTGCCTGGCTCCGCTTCCTGTCCGTTGGTTTTGCCCATCATTTTTCTCACTACTGATATCGCATTATCCCCTTCCAGCACCATGGCGAAGATCGGAGCGGAGGTGATGTAATCAATGAGCGACTCGTAGAACGGCTTGCCGCGGTGTACCTCGTAGTGCTTCTCCGCCATCTCCCGGGACATCCAGAGCATCTTCATTGCCACAATCTTCAGGCCCTTGCGCTCAAATCTGGAGATTATCTCTCCCACAAGGCGGCGATTAACGGCATCAGGCTTCAGCAGTACCAGCGTTCTCTGCCTCATTCTCCTTCCTCCTGAGCATGTGCAGGCGTATCTCCTTCTCCTTTCTGTATGCGGCGGTCCATTTCACCTTTCTTGGCACACGTCCCAATTCTATCATGTTCTTGTAGCACTTGTTGCTGCAGAAATGATAAACTCTGCCATCACGAGTAACGTACATCTTTCCCGTGCCCGGCTCTATTTCCTTGCCGCAGAATGAGCATATTCTTTTTGTAGCCATGTGAATCACCTTGATTCTAGCTTGCGCGCCTCGCGTGCGGTTTCTCTAAGCATCAATATATCGCCAACTCTCACGGGACCTTTGACGTTCCTCGTGAGAATTCTTCCCTTATCGCGCCCTTCAAGAACGCGAACCTTAACCTGAGTCACCTCTCCGGACATTCCGGTTCTTCCCATTATCTCCAGAACCTCCGCCGGAGTGGCATCATTATCTGCCATTTTCGTTCACCCTTACTTCTTCACGGCCTTGATGCCGTCCATAATCTCCTTGAACATTTCCTCAGCCTTGCCGAAATCAATTACGCCCACGGAAGCCGCAGATTTGATTCCTATTCTCTTTCCAAGCTCACTTTTGCTTGGCACGTATCCGTAGAGAATGCCCTTTTCCTCGCATAGCAATGGGATATGTGCCACCACTTCTGGAGGATTCACATCCTCCGCAATGACCACAAACTTAGCATCTCCTCGCTCAACAACCTTCGTGACCTCGTTTGTTCCCTTTCTCACTTTCCCAGTTTCCTTTGCAATCTCCACTGCACTCAGTATCTTGTCCTGCAACTCTTTGGGTGTTTCAAATCTTACATATATCGGTTTTGCCATTTTCATTACCTCCTTCATTCATTCAATCACAGGTAAGGAGCGAAATGGATATTTGTATAAAAAATTTTGCGAGGTTGCTTAGAATATTTCCAAAATACTGAGCAAAACTGTTTTAATGAAAAAGTATAAATTATAAGTGATTATTAGCCATTTGATGAAGGAAATTGAGATTGTTAGCGATCCTGAGACAATAAAAGTGATAATTGAAGATACACGCTCTAAAATTCTAAAGCTTCTTAGATTTAGAGATATGACAATCTCTGAACTCTCCTCTATTTTAAATAAAGACATATCTACTATATTTAGGCATGTCAAGAAGCTGGAAAAGGCTGGACTGGTTGAAGTAACAGGTGAAAGGAGAGTACACAACGTTCCTGAAAAGGTATATGGTAGAACTGTGAAAACCATTTTCTTGGCACCTGAAGCTTATGAGAAAAGCGCATTCACAAGACGTTATCAGGAACGCACAGCAGAGCAAATCAGAGAAGCTTTGTTGGATATGGGCTACTTTGTGGAAGATACTGAGTTTTTAAAAGAATTTATAGTGTACATGGAGGAGATAACTCTTGAAGATATAGACAAGTTGCGTAAGGATATGGACTGGAACCATCTTCGCACTTTAAAAGAGCTGCTTCTCCTCCTAAAAATACCCCCTGAAAAAATTGAAGAACTCAGAAAAAATATTCATTCACCTAAGACTTGAACTATGACCCTACGATTTCTGCGTCTTACATCCAATTCAACAAACACTATTTGCTGCCATGTACCTAACACAGCCTCTCCATTATGCACCGGAACACATAAATCTGGCTTCATAAAACTTGCTCGCACGTGGGAGTGGCCGTTTCCATCATGCCATGTCTCCTCATGATGATAATATTTTCCCTTCGGAAACAGTTTTTCAAATGCTTCAGGAATGTCTTGTTTCAAACCGGGCTCGTATTCCATAGTAGTGATTGCACAGGTGGAGCCTACACAAAACACGAGTGCCATACCGTTAATTATCCCCGATTTCTTAATTTCTTCCTGCACCTTTGAAGTTATGTCTATTATATCAACCTCACCATCTGTTCTAAGTTCTATTTCTCCATGGTACACAGCCATTTTATCATTCCTCCAGAATTGCAAGATGAGTTCTCACATCGCTAACTCTTCCAAACTGCTTAACAAACTCCGCAGCACCTTTTTCTGAATCAGATTCAAATATAATCACTACATCGGGCTTTCCAAAGACTTTCAGTTTTCTATGAACCTTAACGCCCTTTGGAGTCTTATGGTTTTTTAGGACATGCATCAAGTCACCATACTGCTCAGGGTTCGCCGTGGCAAATAGAACAAACCACATAGGGTATAGATATTAAGATAGGATATAAGATTTTCCATTATTGACGCAAAGTGGAGTAAAATAGAGAAACTCCATTATCAAATATTTACAATTAAGCACTCTTCAAATTGCAATTTTATAGATTCACATACTTTTTTAAGAAAATCTGATGGGTAGGGCTTCAAAAGAGTATAATTTGGATCAAGCGTGCCCCCCGCAATTGAAAATTGTTGAAGCACGTATCTCTTCGCCGTTCCTATCCACTTTGCGATGTTTTCCAAATCTTCTTTGGAAAGCATTGGAATTACCGTGGTTCTAAATTCATAATCTTTAGCATATTTTTTTATTATCTCCATACTCTTTTTTATAGCATCTAATTTAACTGACGACCCAGCAACTTTGTTGTAAAGATATGGAGGTGCTTTTACATCCATTGCCACATAATCTACATACTCAATAATCTTTTCAATAATCTCCGGATGTGTTCCATTTGTATCTATTTTAACACGAGTAATATCTTTCAACTTTTTTACAAAGTCCACTATATCCACATGCAATGTTGGCTCCCCACCGGTGATGCATACTCCGTCTATCCATGGTGAGAGTTTTTTAACTTCCTCAATTATCTCCCTCTCACCATATATATGCGTGGGCTTTTTCGTTACCAAATAAAAATTATGGCAAAATGGACATCTAAAATTACAACCGTGGGTAAACACCGTTGCTACAATTTTGCCTCGCCAATCAACCATTGAATCTGGCTTAAATCCTGCAATTAGCATGTTCACATCACCACAAAAGAAATTTTCTTGTTTACATTTTTATTAATCTCTGGTGCCACCACATCTCTTACCACCTCTCTGTACATTTTCCATCTGCTCTCCAAGTTAACTGCATTCAAGTTGAACTCAATTCTCTGTCCAAACTCCTCTCTTTTTCCATTATTCCATGCCTCTACAGGTCTGAAATAGCCCACAACTCTTGAATAAACCTCTGTTTTTTTGCCACAGTATGGACATGTCCACTGCTCACCTGCTAAATACCCATGCTCAGGACACACAGAAAACGTCGGTGTTATCGTGAAATATGGAATTTTACTGTTTTGTGCAATTTTCTTTGCTAGAGTTTTTGCACTTTCAGAAGTTATTCTCTCTCCCAAATAGGTATGAAATACCGTTCCTCCTGTGTATAGACTCTGCAGAACTTCCTGATGTGCTATGGATTCAATTACACTTAGCTTAACGTAAGATGGTAACCATGTTGAATTAGTTAAATACGGCTCGTTTTCTCCAGATACGAATATATTCGGATACATCTTCTTATCCAGCTTTGCAAGCCGATAGGACGCACCTTCAGCAGGTGTAGCTTCTAAGTTGTATAAGTTTCCTGTTTCTTCCTGATAAACCTTAAGAATTTGTCTCATAAATTTAAGCGTTTTAACTGCAAATTTTAGGCCTTCTGGCTCTTGTATTCCGTACCCAAACATGTTTATCAGTGCCTCGTGCATACCAATTAACCCAATGGTAGAGAAATGATTGGAAAAATGACCCAAGTATATCTTGGTGAATGGCATAAGTCCACGTCGCAAATTCTCCTGAACAACCTTTCTCTTTATTTCTAAACTATCTTTTGCTATATCCATCATATCTGTAAGTTTCTCAAAAAATACATCTTCATCTTTTGATTCATATCCAAGCCGATTCATATTAATTGTCACAACACCGATTGAACCAGTAAGCTCTCCAGAACCAAACAATCCATTACCCCTAGAACGAAGTTCATTTAAATCAAGCTGCAAACGACAGCACATTGCTCTTATACTTCGTGGATCAAGATCACTACCAATGTAATTCTGGAAATACGGTATCCCGTACTTAGCGGTCATGGAAAAAAGCAAATCGGAAATTTCAGAGTCCCAGTCAAAATCAGAAGTGAGATTATAGGTAGGTATTGGAAATGTAAAAATTCTCCCACTGGCATCTCCTTCCATCATAATCTCCATAAATGCACGATTTATCATGTCCATCTCTCTCTGAAACTCATCGTAAGTGGACGATATCTCTTTTCCTCCAATCACCGCATGCTCTTTTCCAAGGTCCTCAGGAGGTGTCAAATCAAAAGTAAAATTGGTAAAGGGAGTCTGAGAGCCCCAGCGAGAGGGAATGTTCAATCCGTAAATTAACCTCTGAATATTCTGTTTTACCTGCCTGTAACTAAGAGAATCACTACGCACAAAAGGTGCGAGATAGGTGTCTATGCTGCTGAATGCTTGAGCACCTGCAAATTCCATCTGCATCGTGCCAAGAAAATTTATTATTTGTGCCACTGCAACATCCAGATGCTTTGCAGGTTTTGCGCTTATCTTTCCATTTACTCCTCCAAAACCCCTCAAAAGCAAATCCTTCAAGTACCAACCCGCACAATAGGGAATTATTCCAAATGGCAAGTCGTGTATGTGTATGTACCCCCTCCTGTGTGCTTCTGAAATTTCACTTGGGTAAATATTGTTAAGCACATATTCTGATATAACCTCTCCCGCGGCATGCATCATCAGCCCTGAAAATGAATAGTTCGTGTTGCTGTTCTCTCTAACTCGCCAATCCTCCTTGCTTATATACCCTGATATTACATCTTTCGCGTTCATAAAAAGCTGCATATTTGCAACATATAAATTTATTTTTTTGAGCATATTTGATAATTTTTCTGCTCACAGAATATTTATCAGAACTGTTTTCAAATTTGGTAAAATAAACTTTAAAAAAGTAAAGTTTACTTTAATCTGTTTGTTTATAATCTTTACAGTTCATGTCCACGCATATCTTCCAGTCCTTCTTTCCCTTCCTGCGAATTATCACAACGGGGGCTCCGTTGCAGCACGTCTCCCCAGTGGGTATGACCTGCCCCTTCTGGGGAAGTGGGTAGGTTACATTGCATTTGGGATAATTTGAGCAGCCTATGAATCTCTTACCGTTGCGAGATTGCCTGATCACCAAATCTCCGCCGCATTGAGGACATTTTCCAATTACATCCTTTTTCCGATTGTACTCGCATTTTGGATCTATGCACCGCACCTCAGGGCTCTGGCCTCTGCGAATAATCTTTATGAGTGGAAGCCCGCAAATTGGGCAATGCTCGCCAAGAAAATCAATTCTGCCGGTTTTTGGAAGATTGTAGTATTTTTTCTCATCTCCTGATTCGCAAACCACAACCTTCTTTCTCTCATAATAAATCAGCTTTCCTCCGCCGGGACAATAGCCCAACTCGGATTTCATAGAATCCTTCATGCTGTTTCCAAAATCTGCACGATTATCATGCAATTTCTTCAGGACTTTAACGAGCATCTCCTTGGATTCTCCAATAACATCCTCCATATTTTTCTCGCCCTTCTCTATTTTGTCCATATCAATCTCAAGGGTAGCGGTCATCTCAGGCTCAACAACCTCCACCTCATGCTCCATCAGATTTTCAACCAATTGCCTGCCAACCTTCGTGGGTCTCAGGGGATTTCCAACCACGTAGCCACGGTCGTAAAGTTTCTGAATTATCTCAGCCCTCGTGCTCTTTGTGCCAAGATTGAGCTTCTCCATCTCCTTCAGCAGGGAGGATTGGGTGTATCGCTTTGGCGGCTGAGTCTCCTTTTTCTCAGCGTTGATTTCTTTAACTTTCACCTTCTCTCTTTCCTTCAACTCTGGAAGCTTCTTCTCTTCAAATTTGATATAAGGATAATAGTTAAGCCACCCCGCTCGGGTTAAGACTTTGCCCTGAGCAATGAAGTTCTCTCCTTCAATGTTGATGCGAGCATGGGTGTCCTCATACTCTGCATTCACAGCCAGAGTTGCGAGAAATCTCCTTACAACGAGTTCATAAATCTTTCCTTTCTCTCCGCTCAGCTTTGCGCCCCTGACGGGAACTATAGGTGGATGGTCCTTCGTCTCCTTCCTGCCCCTCGCGGGACTGCGGCGCATTTCCTCCCGGAGACGCTTCACCCCATCGGCAAGATTGCTCTTCTCCAGAGATTTCAGAATGGCCTTTATGTTCAGGCTCTTCGGATACACGGTGTTATCCGTTCTCGGATAGGAGATGTAGCCGGCCATGTACAGGTCCTCCGCAATTTTCATCGCTCTGGCAGGAGTTATGCCAATCCTTGCGGCTTCGCTGAGAAACGTGGTGGTATCAAAAGGATGCGGCGGATACATCTCTTTTTTCTCCTTTTTCACATCAACCACTGTGCCCTGCTCTGCCTTCTCCACCTTCTCCATCACCTTGCTCATGTCCTCCTCTTTCCAGAACGGATTTTTCTCATGAGCCGCAAGGAAATTTGAGCGCTTCTGCAACTTTGCAATCACGTTCCAGTACGGCTTTGGAACGAATTCTTCAATTTCCTTCTCTCTCTTAACTATGAGTGCTAAAGTGGGGCTCTGCACCCGCCCCACCGAGAGGAATTCTCTACCCCTCCTTCCTGAAGCTATTGATACGAATCTTGTGAGCGATGCACCCCACGCAAGGTCTATGTGCTGTCTCGCCTCCGCGGCGCTTGCTAAATTGTAATTAATGACCACCAAATTGCCGAAGGCTTTTTCAATCTCATCCTTCGTGAGTGCGCTGAACTTTGCCCGCTTAACCCTGAATCTTTTTCCGTATTTTTTCTCAATCACAGTCAGCGCTTCCACACCTATCAATTCTCCCTCCCTGTCGTAGTCGGTGGCGATTATTATCTCATCCACCTCCGAGGCCAGTTTCCAGAGAATGCTTATTATGCCCCTCTCTTTGTTTATCTTCTTCGGCTTCTCGTTAACCAGCTCAATCAGGTTGTTGATATCCCATCTCTTGAACTTCTCATCGTAATCCAGCTCAACAATGTGCCCCCGCAAAGGAACCACGAAATATTCATCTCCATCCTTCTCGTATTTGAAATATCCGTGACGGCCAACTTTCACATACTTGGCTTTTCCACCGGATAGAATGGTTGCAATTCTCTGCGCAGCGTTGCGCTTCTCCGCGATGATTAAAGTCTTCACGAATGCGTTAAGGGTGATGTGAGTTAAAATGTTTTTGGAAAAAATTAGAAGAAATGTTTTTAATCAGAGCGAATAACGGTTATTGTGTCCGTTTTTGTTTGCTCACCCACGTTGGTTGGATACTGCATCTTTACCTGTATCTGATCCTGCTGTGCACCGCTTGGTAGGGTAACATCATTCAATGTAATGATCACAGTACCATTTGAGTCTGTCTGTCCTGCCTCGGTAACACCGCATCCATCAAGCACAACCTTAACATTTGGAAGCGGTTCTCCATTCTCATCATATATGACGATTTTCACCTGTCCACTCCATTTTGCCTCTCCTGTTGAAGTTGTATGCGCTGTTATAACCTTTGTCAAATTAAATCCATAGCCATTGTCTATGTAGATTTGCCAGCTGGCTATCTCATGCTGTGGCGTGTTGCTTTGTGGGACGCTGGATACTCTCTCTCCATAAAGCGTTATTGTTGCCCCATTAGATTTAAAATTGAATACTATATTCTTTCCAGTTATTGTGTAATTCATTGTAATTGTGATAGTTACATCACTTTCACCAGAACCTTGGTTGCTGGAGTATTGATTGGCATTAATGTTAATTTCAACTCTGTTGTGGCCCACATCTTTCCAGTGAAATTTCTCGTTTTCTTCAATGTTGGGCGAGTATATCTTGCCCGTTCCGTTTGAATGGAACACAAAGTACATACTTGTATTTTCTTCACGCGAACCATACTCATCGGTAACTTTCTCCTTTGTGATATGCCATGTTCCAACAATTGTCGGGTGCTTTGTTTTATTATTTGTCGGTGCTAACGGATTCAAAACGAAAAGCATGGCCACTATCAACGCCACCACCACTACTACAGCCACAACACCAATTACTATCTTGGTGTTTTTCTTCTTTGGTGGGGGATAGTAACCCTGCGGTGGGTACTCCTGATAGTTCTGCTCACCCCCTTGAGAGGGAGGATAAGTTTGCTGTTGTTCGGATTGGTATGATTGTGACGGCGGCTGTTGGTACTGTTGAGGTTGCTGTTCATATTGAGATTCTTGCGGGTAATTTTGGTATTGCTCATCTTCATCCATATTTTTCACCTATATCCCTGATTCAAAGATACTATAAATATCTTATTGCGAATTAGCCAAATTATGACACTGAAATTACACAACAATTAAATAAATCGCGCTCATTCTCTTATCCATGTTCTGCCCAAAATGCGGTTCTCTGATGCATCCTAAGGATGGAAAATGGATCTGTGGCAATTGCGGCTATGAGATGCCCATTGAAGAAAAGAAGGAGCTTGTGGAAGAAGTTAAGAAAAAAGAGACCATAGTGATTAAGAAAGACATTGAGACACTTCCGTTTGATGAGAGTGTTATATGTCCAAAGTGTGGAAATCAAGGTGCATACTGGATGCTGCAACAAACTAGGTCAGCTGATGAACCTGAAACTCGGTTTTATATCTGTCCCAAATGCGGACATAGGTGGAGAGAGTACTAAGCATACCCTTCTATTGCACCTTTTTTATCTACCTTTTTTGCGTTCATAAACTGAGCAGGTGGAGGTATAGGCGGTGGCAGGTGAACTTCCTTTGCGATTAGCACTCCTTCAATGATGCAGTTGTTGATTATTGTTCCATGAACCTCCTGTGCTACATTATCTGGCATTCTATGCTTTTTGCTCCATTCATCAATCAGCACTCTCACATTTCCCTCATAAATGAGCATTCCGTCAATGGTAATCATCCCAATTCCAGAATAGGTTATTGTGAATTTGAACTCCATTTTTGCCTGATTTTCAGATATTTGAATTACATTAAGCACAGTGCTATTATTATCTATGCGAATCTCCTTAGGAGCCTGCTCTGGATCAATATATCTCTTCGCTTCAATCCCATCAATTCTGAAAGTTTTAATCATAGACGGAAATATGTGTGGGAGTATTTTAGACTTCCTCCCTCATAAATGACGCAACATTTTTAATCGTTGTTTTCATTCTCGCATCCATGAGGGAGATTAGAGCCCCAAGGGGCACCAAATTGAATGCAAAGTCATGGCAGACTGAAGCGCCATTGCGCTTGCTGATGAACAACCTTGACCCGGAGGTTGCCAAGGACCCAGCACATCTTATAGTGTACGGTGGCACGGGAAGAGCTGCGAGAAGCTGGGAGGCATTTGATGCTATCGTAAAGACTTTGAAAGAAATGGAAACTGACGAAACGCTACTCGTCCAGAGCGGAAAGCCCGTGGCGGTTTTCAAAACGAGTGAGTGGGCACCGAGAGTGCTAATTGCTAATTCAAACCTCGTGCCAAAGTGGGCCAACTGGGATTATTTCCGTGAGCTGGAAGAACGAGGGCTGATAATGTACGGTCAGATGACCGCGGGCTCATGGATTTACATCGGAACTCAGGGCATACTTCAGGGCACATACGAGACTCTGTATGCGGTGGCAAGAAAAGAATTCGGACAGCATGATCTAACTGGCAAGTGGGTTCTTTCCTCAGGCCTGGGTGAAATGGGCGGAGCACAGCCCCTTGCAATAACGATGAACAACGGTGTGGGCATAATCGTGGAGGTAAATAAATGGGCAATTGATAGAAGGTTGAATGGAGGATATCTGGACACATGGACCGATGACCTTGACGAAGCGCTCAAGATGAAGGATGAAGCCTTAAAAGAGGGAAAACCGCTGAGCATCGGGCTTCTTGGAAATGCCGCAGAGATATACCCAGAGCTCATGCGCAGGGGAATCGTGCCGGATATTGTGACGGATCAGACTGCAGCTCATGATCCCCTCAACGGATACATCCCTGCTGGCTATACTGTGGAGGAAGCAGCAGAGTTAAGGGAGAACGACCCTGAGAAATATCTTGAAGAGGTACGCAAATCCCTGCGCAAGCATGTTCCTGCAATGGTGTGGTTTAAAGAGAATGGTGCGAAGGTCTTTGATTACGGAAACAATCTCAGAGCGCAGGCTAAAGAGGCAGGAGTGAATGACGCATTCAAGATTCCCGGATATGTGCCCGAGTACATTCGTCCTCTATTCTCCGAGGGAAGCGGTCCGTTCCGCTGGGTTGCTCTCAGTGGAAATCCTGATGATATATTTGAGACGGACAATGCAATTCGCAAACTGTTCCCGGATAACAAGCATGTGATTCAGTGGCTTGACAAGGCGGAAGAGCATGTGAAGTGGCAGGGCCTGCCAGCGAGAATCCTATGGCTCAATTATGGAGAGAGAGAAAAAGCGGGATTGAAATTTAACGAGCTTGTGCGCGAGGGTGTGGTGGATGCACCCATTGCAATTGGAAGAGATCATCATGACACCGGTAGCGTGGCCTCCCCGTACAGAGAGACGGAGAGAATGAAGGACGGTAGCGATGCAATTGCAGATTGGCCCATTCTCAACGCGATGCTCAATGTTGCAAGCGGTGCGACATGGGTTTCGTTCCATCATGGAGGTGGAGTAGGCATAGGATATTCTCTCCATGCGGGAATGGTCATCGTGGCGGATGGAACTAAGCTAGCAGAGCAGAAATTATCTCGGGTTTTGAACAACGACCCAGGGCTCGGCGTGGTGAGACACGCGGACGCAGGGTATGAAATAGCAATACGCACTGCGAAGGAGAAAGGCATCTGGATGCCTATGCTTCACTAATTTTTATTTTAAAATAGAATTAAAAAGAGGGGGTTGCCTCACTTTTCTAAATCCAAAAAGAAAAACCCTTAAATCCCCTGGTGTATTCTCCTCACGCGAGCAGGGGTTACCGAGCCAGGTCAAAGGTGCGGGATTTAGGGTCCCGTCCCGTAGGGGTTCGAGGGTTCGAATCCCTCCCCCTGCATCTTCAGATATGCTTGGATTTTTACCGATTTGTAGAAGAAATTATATACCGAAAACAGATAAACCATTATGATGAATCCCAGAGAAATGCGCCGATTGATGCGCCAGCTAAAAGCTCAGGAAATTGATGCATATCAGGTAATAATAAAGGCGAGAGATGGAGATTATGTGATTGATAATCCGCAGGTAATGGCTATGGAAATACAAGGTCAAAAGATGCTTCAAGTGATTGGAGATATGAAAAAAGTTGAGATGGAAGAGAAGAACAAAGAGAAATTCAGCAGGGAAGATATAGATTTGGTTATGCAACAAACAGGCTGTACTGAGGAAGAAGCAGTGAAAGCTCTTGAAGATGCGGATGGAGAGCCTGCGGAGGCGATAATATCGCTGATGAGCAGAAGATAATTAAAGAGGTACTTCGTAGAATAAAGCCAACTCCCGAAGAAGAAAAACAAGTTCTGGACATTGCTTCACAAATCATAACGAAGATTAAAAATGAAATTCACAAAAGAAATTTGGACGCGGAACCAGTGCTTGTTGGGTCTGTTGCAAAGGGCACAAATTTAAAAGATCCCGACATAGACATATTTATCCAGTTTTCAAATAGATACGAGAAAAAACATGTAGAAAAATGGGGATTGGAAATTGCTCATTCTGTGATAAAGAATGGATACGAGAGCTATGCTGAGCATCCATATTTAAGGGGTGAAGTTCAGGGATATAGGGTAGATATTGTGCCTTGCTTTCGCGTGGAAAATCCCAGTTCCAGAATAAGCTCAGTGGATAGAACTCCATTTCATACTGAATTTGTAAAGATGCACCTTTCATCAGAGAAAAGAGATGATGTTAGACTTTTAAAAGCCTTTATGAAAGGAATTGGTGTGTACGGTGCAGAAGCAAAGGTCATGGGTTTTTCAGGGTACCTCTGTGAATTGTTGGTTATAAAATATGGGTCGTTTTTGGATGTTCTCCATCATGCGTCAAAATGGAAAAGAAGTGTGTACCTGCATCTTGGAAATGGTGGAGCAAAATTTAAAGCTCCCCTTGTATTTATTGACCCTGTAGATTCTGGGAGAAATGTGGCATCTGCAGTATCCGAAGAGAGCAAAAGCATGTTTATACTTGCCTCCAAAGAATTTTTAAAAAATCCGAAAATTGAGTTTTTCTTTCCAAATTCCACCCAAGCGCTTTCCAAAGAGAATATGCTATCAAAGCTTAATGAGAGAGGAACTTATATTTACGCGTTCATATTTAGAAATCCAAATGTCATAGACGATGTATTGTATCCACAAATCAGAAGAACAATAAAAGTATTTATAAATATTTTAAGAGATTTTTTACCTGTGAGCTCTTATTATTATGTCAATGAAGAAAATGTTGTTATTTTGGTTGAATTAGAAAGGGATACACTTCCTGATGTAGTGCGCCATGAAGGACCCCCTGTTTGGCATGCAAATGCCGATAATTTTCTAGAAAAATGGAAGAATGTTGCCATCAGAGGTCCGTATATTTCAGGTTCGCGTCTCTATGTAGATAAACGGAGAAAAAATGTTACTGTTGAAGAGGTTATTAGAAAAAACATAAAAAATTACAAACTTGGAAAGCTATTTGAGAAGCAAAAGAATGACATTCATCTCATAAAACTTGAAGAGGCAATAGATGATTTAGATTTGAACAAACTTAGTGATTTTTTCATTTACCGCTTCCCGTGGGAAAGGTAACTCTTTGCGTTGCTTTATGCCCTGATAGATCAGTTGCAGTTACTGTGATCTCAGAAACTCCTGTGAGTTTAACTAAGTAATATCCATTTTCCAAAGTTGCTTGCTCATTGTTTATGTAAACAGTACCAACCTGACTGTTATCTGTTACAACCGCCCTTACCTCCGTGATATTATTGCTGTTTATCTTTTTGATGTTATTTTCAATTTCATCATTTAAATTTTTGTTAAATTGCTGCTCGTAATCGTAAACCCTAATCCATGTGTTGTTACCATAGAGAAGAACATCAATACTGCGAATTTGAGGAGGGCTAACATCGTTGAATGGAGGATTAAGGCCCACGCTCCAGAAAGAGAGCCATAGAATAATGAAGGCAAGAATAGCAAAAACCCATCCATTTCTATCGCTAAATTCAGCATTTAGGGAGGAGAGTATTTGCTTTATTAAAATTAAAACGATAACTCCGATTAATATTGCGAAAATCGTGCCCATGCTGATTTGAACATAAGCAGATAGAATACCAACACCCACTGCAATTATAAAAATAATTATTATACCTTTTGCCTTTTTTATTTCATTTTTTAGAAATTCTCTCTCGTTAAATTCAGGCTCTTTAAATACTCCTTCAATCTCCGCATCACCTACTTTTCTTCGTTTGGCCATTTCACATCAGCCCCGAAACGAGGTTTCTTAATGCTGCTTCTGGATCCTTCGCTTTCGTGATGCCTGATGCCACCAGCACACCCTTTGCACCCAGCTCAATGGCTCTTCTTACATCATCTCCATTCTTAACGCCGGCACCAACTAATACGGGTACATCCGATACCTTTTTTACCGCTTGGATAGTCTCAGTTATCGCTTCAGGTTTTGCTTTAGAGACAGATACATCTCCTCCTATCAACTCAGGAGGTTCCATGGCAATGTAAGTAGGATTAAACGTTGCTATTGCTGCTGATACCGATGGATTATTTGTGCAAACTACCGTTTCTATTCCAAGTGTGTGAGCTTTGGATACTAAAAACTCAATATCGGAAACCTTTAACTGTCTCTCAGAATGATTTATCAAAATTGCTTCTACTCCATGCTCCTTTGCAAGCTCAATGTTTATTCGCCCTGTGTGTGCTCCAAAATCCACAGCATCCACATGTTGGAGCAAAACAGGTATGTTGACTGAATCTTTAACAGCATGGTAATCAAGAGCATTTACGACCGCGGCAACCTCAGCTCCCGTCTCCCGAGATACCTTTTCCATTATTTTTGCAAGCTTAACGGCATTTTTCCCAGAAGCCTGTGGATAAAGTTTGAAATTTACCATTACAATCGGAGCTTTCAACATAAGTCGGGAGATTGATGAGAGTTTAATAAAGTTTTTGTCAAGTGTGGTTCTTGACACAATAAGAGACTAAGGCAACAATATACTGCTAACAACCATCACCTTGGGCTATCTCTCAAACCCTATCTAAATTCTACTTTTACCTTTCAATTCAACAAATTTAAAATAGAAAAAACACATAGGTGTAAGCGGTGTAAAGCATGGACAGAGAGGATGTGGAATCAAAGATAATTGATTACGATTATGATAAGGAAGAGCTCATGAGGCAGATTAGAATTTTGGAAGATGAAAAAAGATATCTTGAATCCGAACTAAGGAGAATGCAAAATGAAGTAAATCGCCTTAGAAAGGAGATTAATAGAATGAAATCTCCACCTCTTCTCTTGGGAGTTGTGGAGGATGTCCTTGATAAAAACCGAATTCTTGTACGTAGTAGCGCAGGGCCATCATTCATAGTCACTGCATCAACTTTCGTATCCGAAAATGATATCAAGCCGGGACGCCGGGTTGCCCTAAATAAACAGACATTTTCCATCGTGCATGCTCTGCCAGAATCTTACGATCCGGACATTTCTGCGGCAGAGGTCATTGAAAGGCCAGAAGTTACCTATGATGACATAGGAGGTCTTGAAAAGCAGATAAGAGAGATAAGGGAGACCGTGGAGCTTCCACTCTTAAAGCCTGAGCTTTACAAGAAGGTGGGCATTGAGCCGCCAAAGGGTGTGCTTCTTGCGGGACCGCCCGGTACTGGCAAAACCCTTCTTGCCAAGGCTGTGGCGCACCACACGCATGCAACTTTCATCAGAACGGTGGGCAGTGAGCTGGTAAGAAAATACATAGGAGAAGGCGCAAAGTTAGTGCGGGATCTATTTGCAATGGCAAAGAAAAAAGCACCTGCAATAGTATTCATTGATGAATTGGACGCAATAGGCGCGCGCAGGCTGGACATGGCCACATCCGGAGACAGAGAGGTGCAGAGAACCCTGATGCAACTTTTGGCTGAGCTTGATGGCTTTGAACCCCTCTCCAATGTTAAGATAATAGCAGCAACAAATCGTCCTGACATACTGGACCCTGCACTCCTTAGACCGGGCAGATTTGACCGAATAATCTTGGTTCCGTATCCGGATTACAACGCAAGAATAGCAATTCTCAAAATACACACTCGCAACATGAATATCAAAGATGTGGATTTGGAATCCATTGCAAAGAAAACTGATGGCTTCAGCGGTGCGGATTTGAAAGTAATATGCATGGAAGCGGGTATGTTCGCCATTCGTGATGAGAGAGACTATGTAACACAGGACGATTTTGAAATGGCAATTAAAAAGTTTCTACATGCGGATGAGGTTAGAAAGGACATATCTGGAGAGAGCATGTTTGCTTAAGTGATGTGAATGGTGGATGAGGAAGAACCAAAAAATGCCCCGTTGAAAGCGGGGGTTATATATGGAGATGTAGGAACCACCGAGTTCACATGCACGGTAACAAGTGGTAAATTGGAGCAGGGTGATTATGTTCAGGTTCTTCACGAGAAATTTGGATGGGTCCTTGGCCGTGTTGATGAAATAAAAAGAAAGACCAATTTGACTGTGCAGAGAGCAAAAGAGCTAATGAATGGGGAGGATGTAGATATAGAAGAAACAGTTTTGGCGAAGGTTGTGGTTATAGGGTATCGGGATGAGAAGGGCCTTCTTCAATATCCTCGCATTCCTTTTAATGTGGGAAGCATAGTGTACTTTGCACAGGACGATTTTATAAAGAAAGTCATAGGAATAGAGGATGTAAAAGATACCGGAGCATACTTAGGGCGTCTATTCAAGCATAAAAACATACCTATTTATCTGGACATAAACACAATGGTTCAGAAGCATGTCAGTGTTCTTGCCAAAACCGGAGCTGGAAAGAGCTACCTCACGGGCGTGCTCCTTGAAGAGTTACTCAAGAAAAATGTTACAGCCATTGTAATAGACCCTCATGGAGAATATCAATCTCTGCGATATCCAGCCAAGAAAACTAAATTGCACGATGAGTTTGGTATAAAACCACGGGGGTATGCTCAAAAAATAAAGATTTTCACTCCTGATACAAACCTAAACGAGGGCAAGCCTCTAAAATTCACCCTTGCATCAATGACGCCCAGAGAGCTAATAAGTCTGATGAACCTTGACACACGGCAGTTTCTCATACCCTTGCGAAAGGCTATGGATTTGCTCAGAACTTCAAAACAGTTTTTTGATGTGAAGGACATAATGCGAGTTATAGAGAGCGACGACTCGCCCAATCTTGCACCTCTCGTGGCTCAGCTGGAGTACCTATCTGAAATGGGCATATTCTCTCGTAAAGGCACTAAAATTGATGATATTGTAACCAAAGGAAAAATATCCATAATAAATCTCAGAGGTGTTGCCCCAGACATTCAGGAGCTTGTTGTGCAGCGTCTATCCACTGCTCTTTTTGAGCTTCGTAAAAGAAATAAAATTCCACCCCTAATGCTAGTGGTGGAAGAAGCGCATAATTATGTGCCACAGCAGGGCGTTGCAGCATCCAGCAGAATACTAAGAACCATAGCTTCTGAGGGCAGAAAGTTTGGACTTGGACTGTGCATAATCTCCCAGAGACCTGCAAAAATTGACAAAAATGTGCTATCTCAGTGCAACACCCAGATCATTTTGAAAGTGACCAATCCCAATGACCTGAGAGCTATTGGAAATTCTGTAGAGAATTTAACAAAAGGCTCTCTTGAAGAGATACAGAGATTGCCCATAGGAGTGGCTTTAGTAACAGGTGGAACAATATCCATGCCCCTGTTCGTGGAGATTCGGCCCAGAGAAACCAAGCATGGTGGAGAGAGTGTGAAAGTGGTTTGAATATGGAGTATGATGCAGTATGCTGAAAGATAGAATAACTGACGATATCCTTGAGCATTACTTTTCTATCACCACTAGAGCAAGAGAGAAAGTTAGAATTTCTGCTCCACCAAATACACATTTGTACGAAGTTGCTGAGGATTTTCTCCTAATGGCCGATTCGTACATTAAAGATGCACAGTACTTCAAAGAATTGGGTGATTATGTGAGAGCTTACGGCGCCATTTACTATGCTCACGCGTGGTTGGATACTGGTGCCAGACTTGGGCTATTTGATGTGGACGATGACCATGAGTTGTTCACTCTTGCAAAATAAGATTAAACATTTGCAACTGCATAATACAGTCCCCTTCTCTTTTCAATTATTATTCCATCTCTCAATAGCGAAGAAATGAGTTTGTCTAAATTCTCTTCAATTCCCCGCTCCCTCATCTTCATTTCAAAATACTCGTAATCCCATCCTGTTGGCTTAAGAACATTGAGCTCCCATAAAACCCGATTGATTATTTTCTCTCTCTTCTTTTTTAAATCTTCAGATGCAAGCTCTCTCCGTATCTTTGTTCCGAGCACATCGTCCACTCTCTCAAAAGTTCGGATATATAAATTAATGGTTGAATTTACAGGGTCCTCATTCGCGCGCTTCCATGAGTTCATAATCCGAGCCATATGCTCTCCAAATCCATTCACATCTCCTATGTCCATTATTATTCCAAATTTCATAGCTTCTATCATATCAGGAAACTCCTTCTCTATGCTCCTAATTATCTTTGATTTGAACCTGATCATCTCTTCCAACTCAATTTCAGGCTCTTCAATATGCTTTTGAAGTGCATAGAACCCTATGTCTGCTGAGTACTCTGCAATTAAATTCAAATCATTTATCTGCATTTCTTCTTTGGTGGGTAAATACGGTAGCTCAGAGTACTTTATTAAATCAGTCATCTTAAGATTAGCAGAGGTCATGGCGCTTAGTTCCCATGTTTTGGCCACTCTGCTTTTGTAGAAAATACCTGCTTTTTTAGGATTGAGTATGCTGTATCTTAGCTTAAATGATGGTTTTACAGATGCACGAATATCATCGTCGTATCTAAAACTAACTGTAAACGACTCTTTTTTTATAATGTTTGACACCTGATCAATTGTTTCAAAAATTGGAGTGAAATTGGAAGAGTAGTGCTTGGAATTTGTTCTTAAAAACGAAACTGTGTTTCCACCACTTCTTTGAATGTACTTTGGTGAGGAGAGAAAATAAGTGAGCATAACATCTTTAGCCATCTCTGGGAATGTAAAATCAAAAATTTGCTGCAAAGTTGCAGGAGTCAATCCAGATTTTTCAATTGACATGTACTCATCAAATTTTAGTTTATTTATTTCATTTGCTAAAAGAAAACGTCCATGCTCGGAGGTGAAAAGAGATAAATCGTATATGTATCCAGATACCTCTGCTAATTTGATTCTGTAATTGAGCCATTGGGGAACAACAACTGGCAATACTGGAAAGCCATTTTCTGGAAATGGCGTTATCATTTTTACTTTAAAATTGCCAATTTGTGGTGAGAGTTTCGGCCACAGTAACTTTCTAAAACGTGGTTCCAGAGGAAAACTAAGAAAATAACCTTTAAAACTAGCCTGCTCACCAATTTTCAAAGTGCTTTTCAAAAATTGATTTTTGAACTTATCCGCAATGGGTGTTGGAAGATAAACTTCAGATATCATCTGTACACGCTGTATTTGTAAAGTAAATCTATTAGCCTCTTTGCAGTACGCTCGTCAATAACACCCTCCTCTTTTTTCTTCAGTATAAACTCCTTTGCCTCCCGAATACCCATGTTGGATGCTTTAGCGTAGATGCTGCCTTTCAGAGAGCCCTGCACACCCTCTGGCAAATCTTTAAGTTCCTGCCCAAGTAGGTATCTGAACTCGTAATCTTTTCGCATATCTAACTTTCTTCTCTTTACTGCTTTGCGAGTCACGTAGATGAGTATGGCACATTGGATAATATAGCTTGCGGTTGCACGCACAACAAAATAAAAAATATTAAAAAATCAAGATGGCCCATGCCCTGTATCGGGTGTGGGCACATCAATGTTGTAGTTGGCAGTTATTACATATCCCTCACTGGAACCTCTAAAGTTGCCATGTGCTCTGTATCCAAATATTGATGAAGATTCATAGTTTGTATCTAACCACAGTCCGTTCAAAGAGAAGTACACGTTTTCATTTGTTAGCATATCATAGGCATGCTCTGATAAATGCGACATACCCAGTATGTAAATTATTGATCGCACTTCATTGTTTAGCCATATAACAAACGAGTCAGGGGTTGGATTTCCATCGTACCAAATTATGTACATCAGGTTTCCATTAACTCTGCTCTTCAAGTTAACAAATATTCCAAATTTGTAATTCAAAGATTCATTGACATACACATCTTTCAGCAGCTTGTGGAATATTCCAATAAGTTCCTCCTGACTCATACTTCTCTTTGTAAGCTTCGGGAAATACTTTGTGAGGCTACTCACCGCACCACTACTTCCCACAAATCCAAAGTCAAGAATGTAGATGTTGTGATTGCCTTCAACTTGCATTTTGAAGCCCCTGTGCACCGTGTTTGAGTATGAAGCAATCTGATAATCAAGTGCTCCACTGTTTATGTTTGCTTGAATGTTTATGCCATCGTAAATTTCCTGCATTCTTAGAGATACTCCACCTGAACTTATAGTTCCCGTGAAGTGATAGCCTTTTTCGCTGTATTTCTCGCTGACTGCTTGCGAGCCAAAATTGTATGTGTATGTTTGATATCCGTTGTTTTCTGTAACGTTTTCTTTTGTAATTCCAAAATTCCGCTCAAAGTAGAAAAAGTTTAGTCCATGAACATACGCGCTCGCTTTAGAGCACAGCGCCTGATGGTCCCTCGCTACCACTGATAGCTGTCTGCTTGCATTTAAATAAGCATTCGCAGTGTCTTTAGCTGCGCCTAAAACAATGTCTTTGTATGTGTAATTCCAGCCAGCCATCTCATCCTTTATATCAGCCATGGCAAAATGCTCAAATGTGGAGAACCTATTCCACAGCTCTCCTACTTCCTCATAGTCGTAAATGAATGTATTTAGCTCTCTGCTTATGAAGAAGGGCTTCGTTTTCTTGTCCTTGCCCACAACTCCAAAATATCCACGAGTGTAGGAGAAAGGTACATCGGTATGGAACGCCCAATTATCTTTGGCAGTGCAGCTATTCCAGTGAGATTCAAGGAACCAAGCGCTGTATATGGGAACTTTGATATGGAGATTTATGTTCACAGTATCGTTGTACCATGTTCTCCAGTGATGACCTCCGTAAACTAACGAAGTCCTCGGAGTCATAAGGTTTATATTAATTTTCCCAGATATGCTAATATCATACTGATACTCAAACGGAGCATTTCCCATCGGATAATCAATGTCCTGCACATCAACGAACCTGTGTCCTGCGCCTAAAGATATGCTTATTGATAGCCCGCTGAGGTAATCTGGACTGAAATCCACCGCTATTGTTTCATTTTCTGTGCGTCCGAGAGCTTTATCCACGGGGTATGAAGTGTCCCAGAAATGATAAGTGCCCACATGCATGTACGGGAATATAGGAATGGAACTGTATCTTGCATTTAGCACTATGTTCTTGTAGAGCACATCATAGGATTCTGAGAGCCAGTCTTCCATGTCTCCCATCAATCCATTGTAAAAGCTTCTGGCCCTAAGCATAGTTGCCATAGCTTTGTATCCGTTGTACTTGTCAAGGTCCACTCTGCTACTACTAATCCCAGGAACTCTGCCGCGATCTGAGAACTGCCAATATTCCCATGTACTCCACTTTTCGGTATTGGGCGTGGCGTTTGGATTGTAAGTGTAATCTGCGATCCAAAGAGGATATTTAGTCAATGATGAATCAAGATGCCTTGCATAGTTCTTGTTTAGATAAATCACAGGAGTTACTCCCAGCTGAGATTGCACTTCTTCCATAAATCTTTCAGCCCAATTGCTGAGTGCACTCCAGCCCATGCTCTCACCTTTCTCCAAGTCAAGAGCTGGAGGTAATTGCATTAAGCTCATATACGGTCTAATCACGCTCACAAAATGATCCGCCTCAACTATTGGACTGTGCCGCGTAGGTCTTGCAAAATGATAGGCTCCCATCATCAAACCAGCCGCAGCTCCGTTTCTTATATTTGTGGAGAATAACGGGTCCCTGTATGTGGCCCCATCAGTTGCTTTCACAAACGCAAATCTGTACCCAGCGTTATATACCTTCGTCCAATCAATATTACCTTGATAATGCGAGACATCCAAGCCGAGAGAACCATTTGTCATGTTAGTATTGTTTCCTGTGCCATTGTGCTTTGGAATCTTCGGAGGACAGCCTCCGGGCCCGCGCAATCCAATTATTTTCATTCCAATGCGCCACCTCACGAGGCAGTAGAAATTAGATTTGTAAGAGCCGGTATCAGTGATGAAGTCTAAAAATCCTCGTAAGTTGCTGAACGATGTAGCGTTGAATGATATTGGATTGAAATAGAAATACGGAAATAGCATATTTAAATCTTTGATTAATCCATATTTTCCTACAACTTTCTGTCGTGCATCCTCTGTTTGTTTCTTAACTGTATCCCATAATTCCTCTTTATCATAAATCGGAAATCCAATGCCACCTTCTTCCAATCCCTTTTTTATGGCCATCTCCCACATCAATAATCTCATATCATTGTATGCATCTTTTGTCAAATCCCTGTGAAAGTTGAATGATCCATTGTGTAAAGAGCCATGGAATGGGTAACCACTGTATCCATATGGCCACGTACTTTCCTGATTGCTTGGGGGTCGTGAATTGCAGTCAGAGTCATAGGGTCCGGCATCATCAGATGGTGATGGATCTCCACCATCATACAGATTTTTCATAGCTTGGTACCAAAGATCCACCGTATCCTTGGTCAAATAGTAAAGATATGCATCACTATCAGTGGAATTTTTGTATTCTTTGTACGCTCCGTCAGCCCACCATGTCTCTTTTCTCAGCGTAAGCATCACTTTGTATACATTCACCTCTCTTTTAATGGGCCCGTATATCATGTCCTTTGAACCATCAATCAATATTGTGTTAGTGTCTCTGGGATTAGCACTGACTCCAGAGCTGCCAATGGGCATCACAAGACTGGTTTCATAAGCTGCATAATCTATCAAGCCTTTGTTTTCCACATCGTTCCATGTGTCAGACCTCTTCTTCATGGACCTTGTCAGTGCGTCAATTACATATTTAAGAGTATTTATATAAGGATTACCCAGATTACCGTAATTCTTATGCTCATCCACAAGAGATTCCTTAACCAAGTCATAATGATAATCGCCATAATAAACAAATGGAACATCTGTATTTATGCCCAATGTCATAAGTGTGAATTTCTTTCTCTTTGATTTTTCATCAAGTATTAGGTCAATGGTATCCATTACTGGCATATTCCAAACATACCATTTCATTTTTGCAGTTTTATGAAATATTAACACTTTTGGAGGAATTCCGGGAATTATAACTACAATTATGAATTTATAACTAAGGTCCGCTGAAGCTTTATGAGGTAGTATAAACCTTGGAATGTGCAACCACTCCCTCCATTTTGCGAGATACGCATGCAGCATGCCCCGTGCAAAACTTTCTCCTTTCTTCTTTATTGCGTCCCAGCTAACGATCGGTTCTTTCAGCGTTGGGTCTGCAAAATACTGGTCAGCAAGGTCTCCCCAGAAAAGTCTCATAAGTTCATACACGAATCTATCCGCATACCCGTAAATACTCTGCCCGATTATCTTACCTGATAGTACCAAATTACCAAGGAGCCCCATTTTAGTCCACATATAGTATATATCTGCAGCATCAATGGTGCCGTTGTACAGGTATTTTTCAATTATGCCCCTTATTCCCAAAGCATCAACAGTTTGCGGGTCATAAGAATGGAAGAATCTCACACTTTCAAGTAGCAATGCAAGATTTACCGCTTTTTCCACATCGCTTTTAGTTAATAGATATGTCACTGGAATTTCCAGCCGATCATATCCACCAGACGCATAGCCTTGGAGTGTGCGATACTCTGCAACGGTGGTCAAAATATACCTCACAAGGCGTCCGAAATCTCCAAGATTGGTTGTTGAAGTGTTAAATTCATCAAATGCAAATTTTAACATGGGTAGAGGAGAATATATTATTCTGTTGAATCTCATTGTACGATTATAAATGTAGCCTGTTCTTCTATCATGATAGGTGTAATTCACAAAACCTACGACATAAGGATACACAGGAATCTGCGTGTGATTCTCATAGCCCTCCCTTAGATTGTCAAGCATATAAGAGAAGTCTACCCATGTGAGTTTATAGTTCTTTATGAAATCTCGCACTTTTTTATAGTTCATCACCACCTTTATTGAATAATTCCCAACAGTTACATTGTAGTCAGATGTAACCAGGGGAAATGTTTTGTTTATGTATCGCGAAAAATTCTGAAATGTGTAGTACTGAATCATGTACAATTTTGGATCTCTTTTTTTAGTTATGTTATGTATAACCTCCATAACAATGTGATACGCTTTTTCTCTAACCATATTCTGCACATTTCTCAGGTGCTGGTCAGCTTCTTCGTAAAATTTTCTAACACTTATAACGTCATGTTGCCCTAAAATTGTTGCGTAGATTCCCGTAAGCAGTAGCATAAGCACAAATATTATTGCAAATACATACGCAAACGGGATTCTACCTTCTTCCTTTTTAAGTATTTTCATTTCAACTCACCCTCCACACATACATAGTCAAAACAGCCTTTTCATTATTTGTTGGCATGTCTATGTGGGTAGTATAACTCATTTTTGTAGCGGGAAGATCAGGAATACCTAAATGCATCTCAACTCCATGATACTTCGCTACCATGAAGTACTCGTAATTGGGAGAGGCCATATCTCTGAGTGTTCTGTTGATTTTTTCTTCCAGCCCGGCCCTCAAAGTTCCTATATTTACTTTGCCCATGCTTCTCAAATATAAATCCTCTGAAATTAAATGTTCAATGGTTTTGTCCTTCAGAACTATTTGGTTACCCATGGAATCTCGGTATGTGACTCTCTGAATAGTAGATTTTAAAAGAGCATAAGTCAAGTCATGTGCGTATCTGTTTTCGTTCTTCTCCAGCATAAAGGTGTTGGTGCTCGGTGCAAATAACATGTAGCCGGCCATCAAAATCAGGACTAAAATTGGAGCAATGAGCGCTGCATCTACCACCGCAGATTGGCCTCTCTCTAACGCCATCCAACCACCTCCAGCTTTGCCGCATGTATTTCATGGTCGCTAACCCAGATATTTACAGGATAGTAAAAAACCACTCTGTAATAGCCATAAGACTGTTGCCACACTGTTGTACCTGTAACACCGGGCACATTGCTCCACGATGCATTGTATTTTATAGGATAATCACTAACATCTATTACCTCAATATAATAGTTGAAAGCTGGAGTTAAGTCCTTTGAAAGCTCATCTGAGCTCACGCCCTTTATTTTATGATAGTCAAACAGTCCTTCCACAGAATCATGAATTAAAGGCTCGTAGCCGCGAACTTTCTGTGCAAAATTTATAACTTCATTAACAAACTCGGTTTTTCTGTATTCTGCATCCTTCGTGGAACCATAGTAAACAGCCACAGTAAGAGTTGACACGAACAGAATGCTAACTATGGCAAACAAAACAATTTCTTCAAAAAATCCACTTGTTGCACACTCTCTTTTAATATACAATGAAGTCACCTCCAGAAAAAGATGTTTTATCATCTACGCTCCCCTCTTTGAAAATATCCATAACTACCCCTTGCAAAGGCATGCCTTTCGCATGATGGCTTTTCATTATATTGAAATATAGCGCAACACCTATTTATCACTTTCGCAGAGTATTTCACATTGTAGAGTACGGTTATTTTTCGTCTATAAAAATGCATTGGTAACACCTCCTACGGAGTGTAAAAAACATGCCTAAGAAAATGGAAAGAATTATTTCGTTGATTCCTTCTTCAGAATTATCCGTGAGTTCAAAACCATAAGGCACCATGAATTCTATGATGGTACCAGCTCGCAAATTCCTCCATGCTATAAAATCACACTCTATAGCAATCATATTCTAACCAGAACCTCTCAACTTTGCCATTTATCTGCGGATTGCTTTTAAGGATACAACACAGTATACCCTATGAAAATAGCGCTTAATAATATACGTACCCCACAATAAAATTGGCTTAGTAAAATTTTAATAGGTGTTTGCGTTGCTTCAAAAAAATTTGAATTGAGGTGTTCCTAAATGTTCCGCAAGATTCTATATACAACAGACTTCACTTCGGTTTCAAAAAAAGCATTTGGCTACGTGAAGAAATTGAGAGAGGCAGGCACAGAGGAGGTAATCATTCTCCATGTTGTGCCAGAGGACGTTGTGGAGACGATGACTGAAGGGTGCCTTCTGAGGGATGAATCTGTGAAGCAATGCGAAAACGAAGCCATTGCAAAGATCAAGGAAAAAGCCATGGAGAAAATAAAACCTATGGAAGAAGAGTTGAAAAATGAGGGTATGGTAGTTCGTACTCTCGTGCTAATAGGCAAACCTGCAAAGACAATTGCAGAAATTGCCGAAAAAGAGAAAGTTTCACTTATAGTAATGGGCACGCATGGTCATAGCCTGTTTAGGGAAGCTTTCGTGGGAAGTGTTGCAGAAACGGTTGTTCACTACGTCAATATACCCGTGCTTCTGGTGAGGTGATGCGAATGGCATTTCTTGAAAAATTCATAAGAATTACCCGATGGATGGTGAGCCACATTGCCATTCCTGTGGGTATAGCAATGGTTCTGGGCATATTAGTGGGCTATTTCACCCCACCTGAGATTGCAAAAAAATTGGAATTTACTATAATAATAGGACTCTTCTGGATGTTATACCCAATGATGATTGACCTGAAACTGGAAGAACTAAAAGAGATTTTCAAGAGACCCAAAAGAATGGGAACATCGTTGCTATTGAATTTCATAGTGTCTCCTATAATCATCGGTTCTCTGGTGCTTTCATTCCTGAGTTCAAATCCTCGGGCAGGTGCAGGACTTCTACTGGTTGGGATAAGCCCGTGCTCGGCAATGAATACTGCCGCAACAGCATTTGTGGGTGGAAACATAGAACTCACCCTCGGAATTGTGGCTGTTAGCTATCTTCTGACCATAATTGCAGTGCCAATATGGGCCACGGCATTCATGGGAAAAAGCGTGCCTGTGCCATTTGCATTCATGATGCGCCAGATTGCCCTCGTTATTCTCGTACCCATGTTTCTTGGATTGATAACAAGAGTTGCCCTTAAAAGGAAGATGGGTGAGGAAAGATACATAAAAATTGTGCCTTCCTTTGAAGGATTTTCGTTTCTGGGCGTGCTGTTCATGATATTTTTCCTCTTTGTAATCAATGGAAGAAACATAATCACTTATTGGAACGTGCTGGCATCTGTAATCCTGATATCAATCGTGTTCTTTGCAACGATGCTACTTATCGCCATTCTTGTTCCTAAAGTCTTCAGGTTCAACTATTCGGATAGTGCTTCCATAACTGTTACCACAGTGGCTAAAAATGAATCCATTGCAATGGCCCTTGCTTTCATGCTCTACGGCCCCACCGCGGCTATGAGCGTGGCCATTGGTGGAGTTCTCATTCAGGTACCTTTTATGGTGATGTACATTCAGTTCCTATCTAAACGACTGCGCGGATTCTACAAAAAAGATGACGAGGATGCACTACCTTATGCGCCTGAGTAACGGGACGAGCAGCACCACAATGAGGGAGAAAAGAGATGTGAGCTCAGGAACCTCTGATGTGGGAGTGGCGGTTATCTCATTGCTCTTCTCGCTCACACCTGCAATGTTGGCTGCCTTCACGTAGTAAGTGTAGGTAAAACCGTTGCTCACATTGGTATCGTTGAACCAAAGCTGCGTTGCATTCACCTCCGCTATATAAGTGCCATTGCGATAAATGTAGTAAGAGGATATCTCGCTTCCTCCATTCTCACTTGGCTCTTTCCAGCTTATATTCACATATCCATCTCCGCTCTTTGCCGTCAGGTTCTTAGGAGGGGAAGGTACGCTCACGCTCGCAGGAACCCAGCGCACATAGTCAAGCCAGCCGCAATCGTTGTAATCCCTGCCAGCTGAGTCCTTCTCATAAGCCCATTTCAGCACATGGGTTCCATTTCCAAAACTGAATTCCCTTTCTTCCCAGAACACAAGGCCTGAGATTGCATCCATTTCGCTGCCATTCACATAGAAAACAAGGTAATCAAAATGCTCCTCCGATGCAACGCTCCAGTAAAACTTCAGAGTTCCCGCACCTTCAACTGTAGTGGATATCCACGATGTTTCTGAATCCCCTATATCTCCGCTCTCAGCCGCATCGTGGTCCTTAACATAGCTCTCCGTCTCTCCGAACCAATTTGCATCTCCGCCCGTGCTCCACCGCATTCCAACGCTGTCCACAGCATTCGCAAGGGATAGTGTGAAAACATCAACGGAGTCGCTTTTCATACCCTCTCCCGCAGCGCTCACCGCGGTGACATAGTACTCGTAATGATTCCTCTCAGCAACGGATGTATCGTTGTAATGCATTGCGCTCACCTGTGTAATTAGAGTTCCATTTCTGTACACACGATATCCCGTAATGCTCTCAGTCCCGTGTCCCAGCGGTGCATTCCAAGAAATATTCACATAATCATCTCCCGCATAGAAGGTGAGGTTTAGGGGCTTTGTTGGGGGAATCTCTGGAATTGGAATTGTAGAATTCTTCAATGGAAGCGCATCCCGGGTATCGGAATCAATCACATAGTCCCAGTTTATTATCCCATCTCCATCGTCATCATTCGTATCGTTGTTGTGCGCCCAGTCCCACCAGTAATTGCCTGAGGTGGTGTTCCAGAATCCAGATTCGTCATCGCTCGCCTGCACATGCTCCTTTGAGAATGAATCGCCAGAGCCGTTGTTGAATATGAATGAGTTGTCATGTATGGAAATAGAATCGCTGTTAGCTAGATGAGCACCCTCCCTTTCACTGCCCAGAATCAGGTTGTGGGAGAGTGAAGAATAACTGGAATACAGCATGTAAACCCCGTAATAGCCGCTATACAGAACACTGTTCCACGAAATTTCCGAATCAGCAACTTTTGCAAATATCCCATATAATCCACTATTTCTCACGGTGTTGTTCACCACAGATGAACTATCCAAATCCACATCAATTCCGTTCTCCGTGCTGTTCAAAACGGTGTTGTTCTCCACATGGAAATAAGAGGATGAGGCATAAATCCCATTGTAATTATCAGAGAAGCTGTTGTTGAGTATGGAAACATAAGAGGTGCTATCTGCGTATATTCCGTAGTAGTTGTT
>CAYRMJ010000004.1:0-32313 GCA_964425415.1 uncultured Thermoplasmata archaeon
AATTGTAAATATTTCGTTTGTCATATCTCTTCAAGCAACTTTAAAAATTCTTCTTTTGTGATACCTGCCTGTCTTATTATCTTTAGAAGTAATCCCCGTCCAACCTTCTCCCCATTATGTACTGGAATAACCACTATTGTTCCCTCTGAATTTTTCAATATCACATGCGATCCCCTTTGTCTTTTTACCTCAAAACCTATTTTTCTCAGCACTTTAATAATTTTTTCAGCCTCTGTTAACTTTAGTTTAGAGCTCATGCTTGTACCCTCTGTACTCCTACAAATTCATTTTTTGTTTCTATCTCTCCCACTTCTTCAATATATAACTCTATAGCTTCTTTAATTCTTCTAAGCAGTTCATCTATGCTCTTCGCCTGCGTGAAACACCCCGGTAATTCAACCACTTCCCCCACATAATATCCGTCTTCATCTCTCTCTATTATCACAGTATATTCTCCCATCTCCATACTTCATCTATCCCCTCCTTCTATTTTAACCTTTTCTCCCTGCTTATGAGTACATGGTATCTCGCTTTGTTTTTTTGAGGGGGCGAAGCTATGCCCCGCTTTTTTCTCATTTTTCACTGACTAAGTTTTTCTATTTTTATTTATTTTCCCACCTTTTTCCCGTTTTTCCACAAGGTTATTAGCCCCATAAACAGTTAACTGGAAAACAAATCACTTTTATTGGCATTGCATTTTTCTTTGGAATGAATATTAACACAATAAGCAGCGCTACGTTATTTAATAGTGAAAAGCAATCTGTTATTTCTTAAAAACAGATTCCGCAATTGCGGGATTTATTCTTCAGACCTTGCGCTTTATCTTGCTTCTCATTTTCCGCTTTATCCTCGGGCCGTTATTTTCGTAATTTTCCCACGATTGGGAGCGAGTCAAAGATCAGCAAAGGCACGAAAAAACCAAACAGGTATCCAGCGAAGTGAGCTATCACATTCACCACCGCTCCTTCTGCTGGCGGAGCGAGCATCGGCGGAAATGCAAAAAACAGAAAATAGAATGCAAAGAAATATGCTGACAAATTTTCCATCTTTTTTCCAAGAGGCATTTTTTTGTACTTCTCTTTTGCCTGTTTTCCTCCTGAGAGAATTTCTTTTCTCCACATAATAAACCACAGCGCTAACATCAATATCAGCGGCACACTCCACAATACAAGGGATAGGTAATAGCGAAGGATCACAATGACGAGGTTCGTTGAGAGCACAATCATGGGAAATGAGAAGTTCAGCGTGGGAATGTACCGTGTCTTAATATATTCGTAGAACACGTACACAAAATACCCGATGAAAGCAGCAACCACGCCTGAGAATCCAAGAGTGTTTATCTCAATACTGGCAAACGCAACAATGGAAGCATAAGAGATGATGAAGGGAGCTGCAAGGAGAATAAGCGCATATGCTATCCTTCGCTCTGTTTTGCGCACGGTAAAACGAAATATGCAGCATGAGACGAGGAGATACTCAAATAAATTTCCCCACAGATGCATTGGATCATCCGTGTGCACATAGTTGGTGAGAAACATAGCGCTCAATGTTGGTCTGGCAAGGGGCATAATCACGCCCAAAGAACTGTCTGCAAAGTTTGATAGATATGTGAGTTATGGACTGGAGGATGAGCATGGAACGCTCGTTGCCATAACATCTGCAATGCTCACGGAACTCACGGGGATAGGACACAGAAGGGTGCACCGTATCCTAACAGAGCTGGGATTCAAAATAGAGCGCAGGGTTCGGGAAATGTACGGAATTCGAGTCAGAGGCAGATTTCTGTACGTGGAAAACACACATCGCTGGGTGGAGGCATGGAGAAGGTACAGGTACGGAGAGACGGTGATGGCCATTCCCGACATGCTTCGCACACCTGACACTGATTACACGCCACTTTCAGAATTTGTGCACGAGTACGCAACGCCAGAAGAGCTTATAGCCATAGAAAAGGATGCGGATAGCAGTGAGGACTGCGTGATATGCGAGGTGCTGCAGCTCATAAGATTGCAGGTGCCCGGTGAGGAAAGAGAGGTGTGCATCCCTGCGGGTTTGAAACTGAAAATGAAAAGAGCAATTGCCGCTGTGCTGGAGGATGAGGAGCAGGTGCGCATAGTGCAGGAGTGCTGATGTCTGTGCGCTATTACCTGATTCGGGCAAAAGCGCAACTGCGTATAGCAACGCTCAAAAGATGCGGAACGGTGAGTATAATCCGCAGCGGTGAGTATGCGCTCGTCTCGGAGCAGGTGAAAAACGCACTGCTGAAGAAAGACATGATAGCGGTGCTTGGCAGAGCCGAGCTGCCAGCAGGGTGCCCGATCAGGAGAAAGTAACCTTCACCATTTATTTTTTTAGCTGCACATTCTGTGAAAATACAAAACGTGCTGAAGAATAGAGACACCATATTTGTAGCATTAAGAACATGCAAATGTGTTGTAATACAAAGGATTCAATGCTAAAGAAATATAAGTTATAATGGGATTTAATAAAACAAAAAAAGCAAGATACCTCCGCTCATTAATAAACAAAAAACGGACAATGGGGGTAAAATTCCTACTCCCTCCGTGTCAGATATCAACTACTTCTCAAAGGGAACCATCTTCTTTGCAAGATTGTAAATTGCGTATATCGTGTCAGCCTTTGAGCAGGTATGAATCACAAATATCTCTTTTCGGATGCACCACTCCTCCACCCCAATTATCATGTGTCTTTTGGACTCTGCGATGTTGTGCAACTCTCCCTCAATCAGCAGAATGGGCACCCGATTCTCGCCCTTCAGTTTCAGCAGCTGCGTGAACAGCCGTCTGGACCGTCCAGTGGATTTGGGCTTGCCATTTTCATAAACGTTTCTGAGAATTGAGGAAATCATGTCCGTGATGGTCTTTCTCTCAATCCAGTACTCAATCTCATCCCCCATAATCACATAGTCTCCTCCCTGCTCTCTGCGGTCCTCCACATGAATGGGCACGTCTATCCTTTCAAGGTACTTTCTGAGCCCCTCTTTTATGTCCTCCGGTTCGTAGAGATCCACACGTATATCCACTGGCATACGGCGCAGTAGAAATAAAAAGATATAAGTTTATGTGAGACTGGGCTAATGGTAATTACAAAATCTTTAAAAGCAAGGATGGCTATGGATATTTCATGAATATGGACTTTTATGAAGAAGTAGGAGAATGCAAAGTTTCCAGAAAGAGGGCAAAGAAAAATATAGAGTATCCAATAATAAGATTTCCCAGCGATTATGAATTTCTGGTTGGACAACATGTGAAAATATACAGAATCGCTGAAAACTCCTATCTCCTCACGATAATAGACAAGCCTTCCAAACCCCGAAAGTTGCACAACCACAATCCAGAAAAGAGAGAAAATACCCCAGAAATCAAAGAGAACAACTCACAAGCAAACCCGCAAGAACCCGAAGGGATGCGGGGGCTGGGATTTGAACCCAGGAACCCCTACGGGACTGGCCCCTCAAGCCAGCGCCTTTGGCCAAGCTCGACAACCCCCGCTCCGTTGGGATTATGAATAACTTATTAATTTACCTTTCGCTCTCTCCAACACGGTGATGTAAAAATATTTATTCTCATTTATTATCCTCTACTCCATGTCTCTACTTCCAACATCAACCATTGACCTGCTAAGATTTTTAGTAGCGTTGCCATTCTTCATATATGCGTCCTACTCAGACTATCGTGAGAGATTGATAAGTACTTGGATTTGGTTTGTTCTCGGCATATTTGCGATTGCCTTTGCAGTCCTTCAATTTCCAGATATCATCTCTATAATTGCACTTTCACCATCAGTAATAATATTTTATGAGTGGTTTTTTGAGTGGGACCACAAATGGGTTAGTTATGCAATTTATGGATTAGCTGCAGCAATTTTCCTATATTCTTTACAATTTGCATCTGAATGTGCACCGCTGATTGTAATGTTTATAATGATGATATTCATCCGTGCCCTTCACGGTGCTAAAATCATTCGGGGCCGTGCGGATGCCCGAGCTCTTATGACCGTTGCGCTTCTCCAGCCTCTCTATCCGCAATTTTACAGTTTTCCAATATTCAGACCAGAGTATGTTGAACTTGTACAGCTAACTTTTCCATTTGTATTTCTTGTACTGCTTTACTCGGCATTTGCCGCGCTTATATACTTACTTTTTGTTTTGTTCAGAAATCTTCTGCGAGGAGATGTTGGCTTTCCAGAGATGTTCATAGGCTATCGCATACCACTTGATAGGGTCAATAAAGAGCAGGTTTGGTTGATGGAAAGAATTGTGGATGGTGAGCATGTTCTCTATGTGCACCCGCACGAGCACAGCGATGAAGACCTTAAAAAACTAAAGGAATTTGGAAGAGATAGGGTATGGGTACAGCCAAAAATCCCGTTTGTCATATACATAACTGCAGGCTTAGTGCTTGCTTATCTAGTGGGCAATTTCATATAAGCATCAGCGTCTTCTTTTTTTCATACTGAACAGAATCATATCGTTCCATTCAACCTTATGCTTGATGCCATTCTCAGCGAGATACTTGCTCAACTTCTCAGTTATCACGCGAACATCGTCACTGTACACGCCCCGATAAACATAGAACTCAACCTTATCCCTTTTAGGTACAACTATTCTCATCTTTCCTTCCCTGTTAAATCCTTCTGGTTTGCGATTGTGCTTAATATCTATATTGTTTTCCTCTATAACCACTTTGATGTTATCAGGATTATCGCGAAATTGCTTTGTCTCTTTGAAAAACAGCTCCAAAAGGCCGTCCCACACACCTTCAAGCTCCTTCCACTCTTTTAGTTCTGTGATTATGTGTCCATTCCAGTACTTCATATATGCTTCATCTACAATGGAGTATAATAAATTAACGCAATTCTTTGAATTTCACTTCCTCCTTCATGTTCCAGAATCTGCAAAATGAACATATATCCCCCAAAGTTGGCATACCGCAGATTTTGCATTTGTTCAGTTTAATCTCCTCGGCTTTAAAAACATCTCTGTTCTTCAAATACCCATTAACAAAGTTCAGCTTGGTTCCCGGAGACTTTGTCTCAATCTCATTCAGGACCTTTGCGTAAAGTATGCTGTTAGCACCCTTTGCGTGGGGACATTTTTCGCTCACATAATCAACAGGGAAAAGTTTCACATACATCTCAATTTGCTCGTTTGTTAGCTCATATAGTGGTTTAATACGCGCAGCCATGCGCTCTCCTTTTGGAAGTACTGGACCCTGCCGGCTTAGGTAATCCACGTTCCAGTGAAGCAAATTTCCAAGCAAAAAAGCTGATTCGTCATCAAGATTGTGCCCTGTGGCAATCGCATCAAATCCCATATCCACGGCAAATTTGTTCATCAGGTATCTTTTGGTCATTCCGCAGTACGAACAAGGAGCTCTGTTCTTCCTACGCTCACCTATGCCTGCACCCACAAGCTCCTTTAAATACACAACATGGAGATTTTTATTTATGTATTCACATTGCTTTTTAGCCTTATTTTCACTCAGCTCTGAGTACTTTCCTATGCCCAAATTGATGTGAAGGCACTCAAATTCATAACCTAAATTTTTGAGAGAAAGCGCCACTGCAAGTGCATCTTTACCACCGCTCAAAGCCACTAAAATCTTAGAGTTTTCTTTAATCATATGATATCTCTTAATTGTTCTCTCAACCTTTCTCTCCACAAACTCACGATAATGCTCTTTACACAGAGCCATCTTCGGATTTTTAAGCATGATGTAAGCTTCAGCCCCGCACATTTTGCACCTTCGCATGCACGCTGAATCGTTGAAGCATATTTTTTATTTGCGTTTGCTATCACGTGATATGGACGTGTATTTGGACATGACAGGAACTATCACTGATATGGACAGCGAGAATTTTGCACTTCTAAAACTTGCCGAGAGCATCGCAAAGCATTTTGAAATGGAACATTCTCCCAAAGAAGTGATGGAAAAAATTGAAAAGTACAGAAAACCTTTCATGGACAAGAGAGCAGTGGAGTACACTCCTATCCGCATATTGGTGATTGATGCTGTGGCTCACATTTTGAACAGAAAATTGAATAATGAGGAAAGAAATTGGATAGAAAAGAGATATGTGGATGTTCATGCGCAGTATGTTAGATTGGCAGAGGGTGCAAAGGAAGGGCTTCTCAAAATAAGAGAGATTGCAAACCACATGGGCATAATCACCGATGGGGACCGCCCATATACGGAAGCTCTCGTAGAGTCTTTAAATATAGAGAATTTGTTTGATTCAATCACTACCGCAGAGGACGTGGGCGTTGGCAAGCCAAATCCGCTAATTTTCAAGCATGCAATGATGCTGGGAAAATCTGCAAAAAAGGTGCATGTTGGAGATTCTGAACGCAGAGATGTGTTTGGTGCCAAAGAGGCGGGAATGATTGCAATCAAAATAGGAAGAGAAACAAAGTATGGAGATTACCTTGCGAGTAATTTGAAAGATGCAGCAAACATCATAGCTAAGATTCGTCCGTGAGAGTTCTTATTACTTTTTTCCCACGCTCAGTGAGCTCAAGAATGATTATTCTCTTAATTAAATTGTACTTTGCAAGGCGATTAACAATGCGCTCCATCTCTTCAGCACTTATTTCAAGCTTGGCCATTATGTCCTCATACTTCCAACCATCCGCAATAAGATTCAAAACTAACCTGTCAACACCCCGCATCTCTTCAACCACATTGGTGTTTATGTAATCTTCAATTACTTGGTATAGCAATTGCCACAAAAACATTCGTTTAAGAGGTGCGATGAAAAGTGCCAATTCCTTATTTTCATCGTATTTTATCAGTATTACTCCAACTTTTCTGAATCCGTACTCTATTTTCTTTCTCTCTATTTTCAATATGCGACTCGGATGCAGGGCAATACTGTGCTCACCCGTGATAATTACAGTTCCCGCCTGATAACTAATTCTGCCCGGATACCATTTCTCTCCTATTCTATACATGACCTTTTCAGAAGAGACAATAGCACTTAACACCTCAATTCTAAGTTTTCTTATAAAACTCTCCGATGCGGAGATTAGAAGATATACATTTGCTTTTTCTGCAATATCAAAGTACTCAATCAACAACAGAGCGCGTTCTCCACCAGTATTGGGCAGTTTTATACTCTTGTCAATGCTCATAATTCTGCTCAATGGCACTCTTATTATCTCTCTTCCAGAAATCATCATCAAACCATTGGACAATTTAATCGTGCCCTTTTCCCAAGGCTTGTCAGTGTATATCATAAATCCCCGTCCGTACGGATGTATGTACTCTACCTCTCCGTATATTTCGTTCATATCAATTCAACTCACCCTTTTTTTAAGCTTATCTCGTATCTTTCACCCACCTTTATATCTATGATACTAACATCGTTTCTATTTTTAACTCGCTCCGTGAAAGCGTTGAGCTCGTCTATGTCGTCAAAGGTGAAGGTAATAATTGCATCAGAAGTTTTGATTTTTTCCAATCTATTCATAGCTTCCTCAGAACTTAAACCGTGTTCAGAGGACATTGTGGAAAACATGGCTCTCTTGTGCAAGGCAGCTTCCATTTTCTCCTCAAGCTCTCCCAATCTGAAAGGCTTAACTACATAATCATCGGCACCCAATTTCATCGCGCGCACCACGGTCTCAAGGTCATTCACCCCTGATACTATAATTATTACGATATCCGGCATGTAAGAACGAAACTGCTCAAGAAGCTCAAGACCGCTGAAATCAGGAAGCATTATGTCCATCAAAATGATGTTTATGTCTGGATTTTTCCGCACATGCTTGATTGCATCAGCACCTGTGTTAGCAACCAAAACCACATAACCCCTCTTTGAAAAGTACATTGATATTAATTTGGTGATTTCAACTTCGTCATCAACCACCAGAAGCTTTAACTTTCCATCAACGCACATATTGATTATGATGAGCTTTTAGCTATTAATATTTTTTCCGAAAGTTCTTACATAATCCTTTTATATCTCAAACACAGGAAGGTTTTTTATATCTTTAAAAGAATGCTGTGAGAATGAGATACCTTCACACCTTTGACCCGTGGAACTTTCCACTCTGCACCTGTCCGCAAAAGTACTCAATTGACCCGTACACCGGTTGTGAGCATAGGTGCCTTTACTGTTACATTTCCTCGTACATCAAGGAGCCTTGGAGAGTGAGACCAAAAAAGGATTTTCTAAGGAACCTTGAGAGAGATTTGAAGCGCGCGCCCATCATGCCTGTTTCAATGAGCAACTCATCTGACCCGTATCCGAGCATTGAAAAAGAGATGAGAATAACGAGGGGCACTTTAAATCTGTTAAAAAGATATGGTTTTCCCGTGCTGCTCCTCACCAAATCCGATATGGTAACAAGAGATGCTGACATCCTATCCACCATGCCCGCGGTGGTTTCAATAACCCTGACCACGCTTGATGAAAATCTGGCAAAGAAATTGGAGCCCTTTGCACCCAGTCCAGAGAGAAGATTAAGAGCAATTCAAAGTTTGGCAAACTCAGAAATTCCCGTGGCAGTGCGAGTAGACCCAATAATTCCCCACATAAACGACAATTTAGAAAGTTTGAGGATATTGGTTAAAGAGCTGGCGAATTTGGGCGTGAAACAAATAATATCTTCCACATACAAAGCCAAGCCGGATAATTTCAAGAGACTGACAGCAGTGTTCAAAGACAAAACGGAGAAGCTTCGCATGCTGTATTACGAGAAAAATGAGACGGTTCGCGGTGTGAGGTACGCTCCTCGTGACATAAGATTTAAAATTCTCAAAACAGTAAGAGATTTGGCTGATGAGCACTCAGTTCAGTTCTCAGTGTGTCGTGAAGGACTGCCCCTGAATTCCGCAAAGACATGCGATGCAAGCCATCTTCTTCATCTACCCTGAACCTGCTTTATTATTTCCTTTGCTAATTTCGCTCCTATGCCGGGCACTTTGGATAGGGATTCCACTGTAGCTCTTCTGAAATCTTCTGCACTTTTGAATCCGTAATCAAACAGTCTCCGCGCCCTCACACGTCCAATTCCGCGAAGCTGTACCACGGGCAAAAGCTCCTCGCTCACTCCGTACTTCACCCTTAGCTGAAGCTTTTCCACCTCTCTTCTCCACTTATAGCGAAGCACTGTGCCAATTTCTCCAAACGCATATATGAGCCAGTCAGCAAGTTCCACTACTGCGTGCAGGTCTCCAGGACCTATGTCGTACTTTCCAACGATGCTTTCCTGCGGAGCTTCGCTTATCCAATCTTCAAGCACCTTCGCAGTTTTCAAAGCTCCGAAAAATCTCTCTCCGCTCACTTCGTACTCATCCACAGCAAGGTTGTGCATTATGCTAAGTGAGTAAAGCTGCTCGTACTCTGCCTTTTTAGGCCGAAATACTCTCATATCAGGAGTGGTGCATACTGTATGCAAAACGCAGAACTCGTCGTAATCCATCTCATAGCAATTTCTGAAAATGATGGCACTCTCAGGATCAATGTATAGGTCAGATACTCTCTTCCCAAGGGGCGTGGCCCGAATGAACTTGCGCTCTTCAACAAACTCGTTTTCAATCAGAAAATCAACTATTCTGTCCACCTTCCCCCTCAATGTTTCCGCAGGTATTTTATGTCCGTAAAATGTGCTACCTATGAAGTCAATCACATCATCTCTGGAATTTGCAATGTTTGCAGCAATTAAAGAGAGAACATGAATTCTGAGAGCTCGGTCGTTGGCAAGTTGTGATTCTATCTCTTCGCTCTCTCCTCTTATGTAAATGTCCATGTACATTTCTGCTCTCTTCATGCTGCTCGCTACCAATATGCCCTCTCCATGTGTGTCGTACTTCGGCCTGCCTGCACGGCCAATCATCTGCTTCACTTCCATCACGGGAATCGGCACACTTCCAAATCCATCGTATCTGGTCAGGTCTCTCACAATTACCGTGCGCGAAGGAAGGTTTATTCCTGCCGCAAGGGTGGGCGTGGCCACGATGACCTTCAGCAATCTGCTTTTGAACGCTTCTTCAACTGCCTTTCTCTGAGAATTTGTAAGTCCTGCATGATGGAAAGCAACCCCGTTTTTTATCAACTCTGCAATTTTTTCAGAGTATATTGTGTATTCCTCATCTTCAATTTTTGATGCGATTTTATTTAAACTATTTTTTTCATCCTCTTTTAGATGTCTCGCGACTCTTCTCTTCAACTTCAATGCAAGAGACTCCGCAGATTTGCGGCGATTCACAAATATCAAAAGCTGACCACCATTTTCAATGCGACTCTCAACCAGATTGCCAACCACTATGCTATCTCTCTTCATTGGCTCCGTGCTTCCATCATCGTAAATAACATGTTCATCGTAAAAAACGCCGGTCTTCAAAGGTACGGGCCTGAACTCGCTGTACACGTGCTCTGCTCCCAGCCACTGGGCAAGCTCTTTAGAGTTGCTTATGGTTGCTGATAGGGCAACAAACTGCACATCGTCGTTTATGTATCTGATTTTTGATATGACCATTTCAAGGGTCGGCCCGCGATTTTCCTCGCCAAGCATGTGCACCTCGTCCACAACAACCACACCCAAGTCATAGGGGTAATCGGGATTATGGCGTAGTATGGAATCCATCTTCTCACTTGTGACAACTACCACATCGTAATTCTCCACATATCCTGATGGACTGTCATAGTCACCCATTGCCAGAGCCACTCTCATTCCAAATTTCTCAAATTTTTTGAGTTCTTCGTACTTTTCCATTGCCAGAGCCCTTAGTGGCACTATGTACACACTCTTCAATCCCAGCTTGAAAGCGCGGAGAATAGCAAAGTATCCCACCATTGTCTTTCCGCTGGCGGTGGGCACTGAAACCACAACGCTTTTGCCTTTGAAAACATGGTTTAGAGCATCGCGCTGGTACTCGTAAAGATACCTTATTCCTTCTTTTCTGAAGACATCCAGAATGTCTGTGCTTAGGGGCACATCGTCAATATTCACATTTTCCATTATGTGTCAAGCAATTTAATACTTTCTCGGAAAGTTGTGAGATGTATGTTCTAAATATTTTGCAGATAACACAAATCTAAATTATCACACCAAAAAGTTTAATAGATATTTTATAATCTTCCACATGTATGATTGATGCACCTGTTCAAAAAACCATATCTCTTAGTGGTAATGTGAGGCATGTTGATATATCCAACGATGGGGGGTTTGCACTGGCCACATATCCGCAGGGATATGCTATAATAATAGGTGACGAGGTAGTGCACAGAAAGGGCACCATAACTCGCGCACGAATAATAAGAGAAAAAGAATCTTTCGTGGTTGCTGAAAATCATTCACTTCTATTTTTTAACAATCACGGCGCATTGCTGTGGAGAAACAACTACGACTCAAAAATAATTGATTTCTCTTTCACATCATCCGAAGGATTGGTTCTTTTGGAAAACGGAGATGTTGTTGCTTTGAGCAACTTCAAAATTGAATTGTGGAAAATTACCGTGCCGGGGGCAAAAAGAGTGATCATTGACCCCACAGGTAGAAATTTTGCTGTGATTACTGATAAAGAAATAAACTTTTACACTTTCAACAACCACAATCTGCAATGGAACGAAGGATTTATGGACAATATACATCACGTGTACCTAAACAGAGGTTCAACTAGAATCGCCGTTTCTCTGGTCACCGGAGATTTTTATTTGCTCTCTAAAAGTGGCAAAACCATGCTGGAGTACAAATTCAAAAAACCACCTGTTGTGGTATTAGACAGATATGGAAATGTGATAGTTGGAGAGGAAAACTATGTGAAAATAATGAACGAAAGAGGCACCGTGCTCAAAAAAATTGAGTTTAGTGGAATGTGCAATGAGTTGAAAGTTGGATACAGATCAGATTACAGTGTTTGCGGCACCAGCTCAGGAATGGTTTATTTCTTTGACCGATCAGGAGTGCTGTGGCAACATCACCACAACGAGCCAATTGGAGCTGTTAACATGTCCGATAGCGGAGATTATGTGATTGCAGCTAACAGTGAGGTGATCATATTCAACAACCTCAGCTACTATGTTTCAGTCATAAGGGATATGCAAAAGAAAATTGCGGCGGTGCCTGCTAAAGACCCACGTCGTGAGAAACTGAGCAACATAATAAGAAAGATGAAGGGAGCTTATTTGAAGAGAGATTTTAAGCTTTTGCTTAATCTAGCCAATGCATTTGATTCGCTTTACACTGCAATTGAAAGAAATACAGTAAAATTTGCACTAATACTTGCGGACTCTTTTTCTGTGGATACTGTGTCCAAATGTCAATTGTATGTTGCAACTAATGAGCGAGTATCCCTGAAGGTTTACGGTGATGTTAAATATGGTGTTCGTGTGGTTCAAAGAGTGCCGGGAAAAACAGTAATATCCATATTGTTACAGCCCAAGCACAGTGGTAAACTATCAGTTCGTATAGATGTGTTTGCCGGTGCCAAAAAGATATCAATTCCAGTAACCATATTTGCAGATGGAATACTGAGAAAAAAGAGAGTTATATCCAATACAGATTTTAGGCGGCTCATATCATAATTGAATTCATAACCGTGGCCGAGATTACAGCGGTTATTGCGCCCACCCATATCATTACCACCAAATCATACAGAACTTTTACATTGCTGGACGCAGAAACTACCTTTTTTATGGCAGCAGCGATTACTGTATGCACTATTACCAGAGCAAAAAGCAAAACTCGCATAAGTTGAATGCTAATCATTGTTCCTGTGAATAACGAGAGAAAAGAATATTCCTGAGATATCGGAGCAATCTCAGCAAACATGTTGTTCATAAGTGCAACTACCCACATAAGAACATACAAAGGAAATGTGATGAAAACCATTGAACCATAGAGCAAACCTGAAGTGGTTGACGCAGCCAGAAAGCGCTTCTTTCTAAGAGCAAGAATTTTCAAAAAGTTCTCACTGATGATTTCGCTTATCTTCTTTGCATCGCCACCAACCTCTGTGCCATCCACGTACAGGTCATTGAACTTAGAAATTAAATCACTACCCGTCTCTGCTCCAAAGGTCTTCCATGCCAAGTGTTTGTCAATTCTCAAAGCAAGCCGATTGTAAAGGTCGTTTATGTGCTTTGTGAGCGGTCCGAATTTGTAATATCTCAATTTTTTCAGAGCGAAGGTCGTTTCCTTTCCTGTACCTGATGCGCTGGTTCCGAGAGACCTTATAAAAGAGGGATAAAACATCTCTTTGTTTTTTATGTGAGCTTCCATTTTAGTGGCATAGTGTCCGGGAATTATTAGAGGCGTGATGGCAAGCGCCACCTGAAATTCAAAGGGTATTGGAAGCAAAAACGCAACAAAGAAAGTTATAATTGTTAAAGACACTCCAAGTAACAATTTTCTGCGGACACCTATCTTTATGGGAGTCTCAATGCTGCTGGTCTCCCACACTTGTTCCCATGGTACTGACACGTATATGTAGTAAAAAGCTCCAATCTCCACCACAAAGAACAGCAAAATAGAAAGGTAAAATGATGTGTAGTCTCCACCCATCAACATGGGCAAAAGTGCGGCCACAGTAATGAGAAACAGAGCTGAAGATATGCTTGCGAGGTATATTTCATTCAAAATTCCTATTGATTCAACCGCATTGTTGTATTTTATGGCGTACTCTTCCAAAGCGGCCTTCTGCTCATTTTGCGAGAAGCTCTCAGCGGATTCTCCTGATTCCACAGCATGCGCCATTCTTATCAGGAAATCTGATAGTTGCTCGCTGGGTGTCTTCTCTGCAACCATTCTTGCAGCCTCTGGAAGGTCAACATTCCACTTATT
This sequence comes from uncultured Thermoplasmata archaeon, assembly GCA_964425415.1. Lineage (GTDB taxonomy): Archaea > Thermoplasmatota > Thermoplasmata > Thermoplasmatales > Aciduliprofundaceae > JAADDK01. Next base: position 13,811 of record CAYRMJ010000004.1, read on the forward strand.
TATGAGAACATATATTTTTTTGATTTCTTTTGCAAGTTCTCGGTACTCTTTCATTTCAGAGAGAATGTTGAAAAGGTCTTTTCTTGACACATAAGCCAATGAGAGAATACCGAGTCTCGTAACGAATAGGTGCATATCCCTATCAATCAACTTTCCTGCGCGAATGTATATAATGTATGGAAATATCAAAACTACAGTTGCCACAAAGAATAAGAGGAAGGAGAAGAGAAAAACGATAAGTGGGGTCATAAACTCTCCCAAAAATATTAGAACCACATAGTATCCCACAATTAGCAATGCAAATAGAGGAATGAACACCTTCAATATGTATGTGGGAAATGGCATGCCTGCATAGTCGTAAGCCTTCATAAATTTTGAATTTTCAAGGCTCATAGACTCCTCAGCTCCCTCTTGAGGGCATCCATTCCTTCCTCATAGTAAATTCTCAGAAGTCTAACCACCACATCGTAATCAAATATGTGCTTTTCTACCATGGTTTTTAGAATCTTGGCGCGTTCCTCAAGGTCGTTGTATATTCTCTTAACGTTCTGATACCTCAGTTTCGGAGCAACTTTTCCTTCAAGTATGTAGCTGTTGTTTATGCCGCGGAAGAAGTGCTTGTCCTGAACCGGGTCCCACACGAACATGTTTCTTGTCAATATTCCGCCTCTGACTTTTGAGTACTTAATGATTTCATCAACGGAGGTTATTCTCCTCATCAGTCTTCCTCTCTCATACACGAGCTGCTGAAACACCACAACATTCAGATTGTCCATGAACCTCTCTGGTATGTTTATAGGATCTCCAGTCAATCTCTGAATCATCTGTGTAACGGATGGTGCGTGGAATGTGCTGATCACATAGTGGCCAGTCTGCATAGCCTGAAACGCTGCAAAGCCTTCCTTGCCTCTTATCTCTCCAATCAGTATGTAATTAGGTCTGCTTCTCAAAGCTGCTCTTATAAGGTCGTATAATTCAACAGAAGCCTCTCCCGTGACTGTTTCTCTCGTGACAACTCTTTGCCAGATTGGTTGTGGTGCAATAACTTCTGGGGTATCTTCAGCGCTGTATATCTTCCAGTGATGATTAATATATGGTATTAAAGAGTTCAATGTGGTGGTTTTACCGCTTGCTGTCTCACCGCAGATGAACAGGTTTATGCCGTATTCAACCAGAAGCCATAAGTATGCACCAACCTGCGGGCTCATAGTTCCAAGATATATCAGAAACGGCATAGTTAGTGGCTTTTCGGAGAATCGCCTTATGGTGAACGAGCTTCCCTCCTTGCTTATATCTTCGCTGTAGATTATGTTAATTCTTGAACCGTCTGGCAAAGAGGCATCAATTATTGGATTGGAATCGGAAACCGGGCTGCCAATTCTCTCGCTTATATTTCTTAAATACCTCTCTAACTCAAACTTTGTCTGAAATCTAACATTTGTGGGCAAGGTGCCAAAAAGCTTATGAACTATATGAATCGGACGCGTGCCAATCAGATGTATATCCTCAATGTAGGGGTCTCTGAGAATTGGCTCCATTGGCCCCATTTGAAGGATATTTCTGTGAAGATAATATCTAATAACTTTAAACTCCTCCTTTGTGACATACACCTTATCAACTTCACCCTTCAAATATCTCGCGAGCACTCCCGTTTTTTCACCCTTTTCAGTTGTGGTCACCCGCTTAAGAAGAGTATCAAGGACCTTAATAAATTTCTTATCATTATCCGGCACCTCAACAGTGCTACCAATATGCAGAATGAGCTTTTTTATTTTTTCATATTTTTTCTGAGTTTCTTTGCTCATTTTTGGCTCAACCGCAACATAATGCCAACCGTTAACATTGTGAATGTGAATAAATATAGGGTCTCCCACAGGATATATTACATTGGGGTGGCTCATTCTCTCCATGTCCCTGTCCAAATGGTCGTACCATATAGGGTAAACTCCATGCTTTCTGTGGAACTCATCAATATACTCTTTCAGATGCGGATTTTTTTTGATTGCTGTTTGCAGGCTCATTTTAAGCCACCGTTGTTATATCCACCACCAATCCTACCTGCGGTTCAACCCTAAAACCGGTCACATTGCCAACGAAATCGGTCGCGTAAGAGAATCTCATTACAACCATTCTCTTTGTCATCTCACCTTCAGTCAGCTCGGATACCAACCGAATGTATATCTCCACCGTAGTTCGCAGATGCTTTAAAAGCTCAGAATTCATGTGCTCTGGATCCACTGTTAATATTATTGCCTTATTAGTGCTCGCAAGCTTTTTGAAGAAATATATTGCGTCCAATATGCTCTGCTCACCTGTTTGGTTGCTGGCAATTCCGGAAAAGGTGTCAATTATTATCACATCGTTTTTGAAAAGCTCCTTTGCACTCATCAGGCGCTCTATGAAATCTTCTCTCGTCCTCGGCATGCCTATTAGAGGATACACTGGAATAAATAGAAGTTGCCTACTGATCATGAAGTTCAGAACATCATAATTTAGGGAGCGCATTTGATCAAGGAATCCTTTTGTTGTCAGTTCAGTGGAGATATATGTTACAGTATAGCCATTCATCAAAAACCCATACAGTAATCTCTGAGATAGTATGCTCTTGCCGCTACCATCCTCTCCCTCAACTAAACTCACCGAGCCCTTTGGTATGCCTCCGTTGAGTCTCTCATGAAGCGTATCTCTATCTATTTTTATGTTGTACACATCAGGCATGGCTCACACCCTAAATTTTATAGTGGCTTTCACACCATAATCCACAACAACTGTGAGAATATAGTCTCCGGAGGATAACGGTTTGCTGGGTTGAAATGTGATGTTCACAGTCACCTGCGGAAGCCATTGCTTCACGCCACTTTTTATGGGTCTGATTGTATCAGGATACGATAGTGCATAAGGTGTTCCGTTGAGTATCACAGTTGTGTGATTCATATTCAGTTCCGTTTCACCTATGTTTTTGACATATATTGTAATCGTATTGGATGATGGGTTATACGGAGAGTAATGGAGGTCATTGATTATCACAATTTTTGTTTTGAGAAATTGCTCTTCTAACTTTTCCCTTGAGTTCATAGAGTCTCTAAAGTGATATGCAGTGTAGAAAATCGCACCAGAAACGATTATAGCCACAACGATGGAGGTGGTAAGAAGTATGAGCGATGATACACCCTCTCCTGCCATGCCACATCACACCTCGTAGTACGCTGAGTTTCCAAACTCGGTAATTGCCTTTATTCTGAATGGTATGCGAGGATAATTCAAAGTGAACACTGCCACCTCACCCGGAGCCCATACGCTTGTTTCAACCCCGGACACTTTCACACTCTGCGAATTCATTGCAGTACCATTCACAACGAATGTGACAAAGTACGGATTGAGAGTGGTGTTTCCTGTATTGTCAATATACACCTTAAGAGAGGAACCAGAGTAGATAACATTAGATATTTTTATTGAAGTGTCGTAATAGTGCCTGTTGGCATTCTCTCTTTCCATCATCACCTGATTTAACTTGAACTGATTGTCCATGGATGCTGAGTAAACCATGGTGAAAGATATGAAAAATGTGATACCGATGATCAATGCAGCCGCTGATACGCTACCCACCTAACTATCACCCCTGAGTTATGTCGTTGGCAATGTCCTGAACCTCCTCTGCATGTATTGTTCCCACCTCACTTCCTTTTATTTTCTCAATAAACACCAGTGTTTTCATGTGATCGTCAGTGTTCATCTTCCAAGTATCATACTCCGCTTCTATATTCTCAGTGTTAAGGCCCTGAACCTGATGAAGCACATTGTTCACCACTTTCTCACTGATCCATCTCAAACTTCTGTAGTATTCAAGGAGTTTTCTTATGTTTTTGGGTCCAACCTTTTGAAGCATGAATTCTGTCCACTTTATAGCCATCATATGACTCATTGAGTTGTCAGGGATGTCTGGTAATATGTACCCTCTCTCAACGCGCTGGGGCCTTGCTTCCACAAGTGCCTCGCCCATGCCGAGTTCCTCAAAGCCCTCCGTTTGAAGTACCTCACCCTCCTCGGAAGGTACCTCTTCTATCTCTGCCACTTCAAATTCCTCTGCATTTTCTTCAGTTCCCGCGCCCTCTTCTTCCACAGGTGCGACTTCTCCACCGCTCACAAGTTTTCTCTCTCTCGGTGTGAGATCAATGAAAGGATTGTACTGAGCAGATATTGCATCGTAAAGTGCAGTCAACTCGTGCATGTTAGTCTCCAATTCATTTATGTTCTCTCTTAACTCGCTGATCTCATCCGATAGTGCATTATTTGTGTTTTCCAGCCGCTCCATTCTTGATAGTACATCGTTAAGTATTCCTTCAAAGCGCTCCTGCCATGAGCCACCCCCAGCAGTTTTTGGAGTTGTTAGATGCATGCCCATCTCATCTTCTGGTACCACACTCCCCTTTGCTTTTATCGGTTTGGGGGGATTATCAAGGTCCTGCTGCAGAGTCACAGGCATCTTCTTTGCTTCGGGATGTTCAGGTGCTTGTGTTTTTTGAGGCATTTGATGTGGAGGGGCGGGCTTGAAAGTAGGTTGTGCATTTCCAGCTGACTTCTTCTGTACTGGTTTAAATGTGGGTGCTTGTGTTGGCTTTTTATCCACCGGCCTGAATGTCGGCGGTTTCGCTGTTCCCTTCTTCTTTTTGTCCTTCCGTGCCATGTTAATCACCAGATGTTTTTTTCTCACAGTGTTATGGCGGTCTCAGTTCCAAAGTCCGCAGGTGCAATGATTGTGTGAGGATAAGGAGCACCGGGGTCTGGAAGGATCGTTATTAGTACATGTTGACCTTGAGATATCTCCATTCCACTTCCCAGTGTTATATTTATCACTACCAGATCTCCAGGAGCCACCCAGAATTTGTATGCCCCTGGGTCCCAGTGTGAAGTAATGCTTCCAAATGCCCTTACATCTGCAGAGTACAGCTCTCCAGTAGCAGTATTTGGATCATGATAGTTCAACCTGAAGTACACGGGGGGATGGTTCACTGGAGTATACTCAATTATCGTTTTGTTTAAATCAATGCTCTCAGATACAACAGAGAAAGATATCTGTATTTTTGTTATGGGTCCTGTGGAGCTGGCTCTGTATCCTACAAATTGTACATTCCACACATTTCCATTTACCATATGGTCTGCAGAGTTTGCGGCACCGTATGCTCTGTCCCTCATTGACGAAACGGTTCCCACGATAACCGCTGCGGCTATGGCAGCAACGACCATCAATGCAATGAATATTATTAGCGAGCCAATACCTATGCTCCCATCTTCTTTATCATACATAACTTTCATCTTAACACCTCCTTACTCCGGTGGATATATCCTTACCCATTGGTTATTTTCAAAGCCAGCGGGAGTTGTAGTAGTCAGTTTGCTATCCGTACCTGTGTAGGTGTTTGTAAAGTGTATTTCAAATGTTACATGGCCACCTAACTCCTGGCCAGTTTCATGCAGGTTTATCACAAAAACAACAATATCATTGCTTGCAACATCATAGGATACCGGAGGATTCCATGGAGAGCCATCGGCCTTATTTGGAAGATACACACTGTAGTTAGATGCTGTAGTTTTTGAAACCGCTTGATTATAACCATCTGTGGGGCTGACATCCCCGCTCATCAACAGGTATGAGACCTTATGTGGTGTGTGTATAGATATTGCAATGTGTCTCAAATCCACATCAGCAGAACTGACAACCTTTGTGGTTATAGTTAGAACCGTTATGTTCTTGAGTGTTGTACGATTGCCACTTATGCTTATCACCTGAAACATTCCCAAAAACTGCTCTGTTATTCTCTGGGATGTGTGGTTTGCGTCGTCCCTCACCTTGCTCGCCGTCTGTATGATCACTGCCGCGGCTATCGCCGCCACTAATATCAGCGCGATGAATATTATCAATGCGCCGATGCCCATACTTCCACTATCCTTTTTCATATACTTCCCTTTCATTTTCATCACCCTATCTCGCCTTCAGTCCCGCAGTAAGGACATTGGACCCTAACCGGTAATTTATCCATATCCACTTCTACCTCAAAAACATTTCCACAGGACGGACATGTCAAAGTCATTCTCTTCATTCTCGGAGCAGTTTTTCTTTGCTGCACAGCCCGAGCTGCGGCCGCAGGAGCTGCCTGCCTACTTGAAGGCTTTTTAACAGACTTTCTGGATTTCGCAGACGCAAGAGATGCCTGAAGGTACATAACTCCTGCCGAGAAGAACAAAACTAAGGATATGGATACCAATAAAAATCCTGAACCCAGAGATGAATAAGCGCTTCCCTTCAAATCGCTAACTTCTCCACCCATCATCCCCATTCTGGTCATATCGGACATGTCCATATCCGCATCAAAAGCCGCCTGATACCCTGTGAGGAAGTATAGAACGGATATCAGAACGATGATTGCAATGAGAAAAGAAAGAGGTGCATAGGCAATCTTAAACTTCAATGCTCTGAATATGCCAAACAGCAGAAAGAATATCGCAGTTGCAATGTACAGAAGCCATATTGTCTGAAACACGGTGGCACGATTAAAAGTCACCGCTGGAGGAAAACTTATATTTTGAGAATTTAGAGATGAAGAGGTATAAAAAATAAGGGCCGAATCATTTGTTTCATTTGAACTTGCACCCCAAATCATGCCTAATGGGGCAAAGTCCTGATGAAAAGTGTATCCGCTGTCGTACTTAACGGATAGACTATGCCACCCAAAAACGCCCGATACCAAGAATAGCGAAACCGCTACGATGAACACCATATCCGCACCAGCGGTGCTCTTCTTACCCGCCATCTTTGAACTATATGCTATTTCTATATTTTAAAGTTTTCCCCAGCATAAGTGATTTTAAGTCTAATCTGTGATTTGCCGAAAAAGATATATAATCATTTCGTTATTCCCCTATGAGCATAATGATGATGAAAATGGAGAAAAAACTGCTAACTGCGGTGATTGCGGCGGGATTGCTGGCTGCGGTAATTGCTGTGGGCTTCTGGTATTTATCCAATGGAAAAAATAGCATCACGGTCCTTGCGGCTGGAAGCCTTGCAGTTCCTTTTCAAAAGCTATCAGAGATTTACGAGAATAAGTATGGAATTGAAGTAAAAATTGAAACTGCGGGAAGCATTGAAACCGTTAAAAAGGTGAGCGAGTTGCACAGGCAGGTTGATGTGGTGGCCGTGGCAGATTACAAAGCCATAGCAGGGTACCTTGTGCCAAATTACACTTCTTGGTACGTGCGCTTTGCAAAAAATGCACTGGTGATTGTGTACACAGAGCATAGCAAATACGCAAGCACCATTAACACCACCAACTGGCCAGATATACTTGAAAGAGATGATGTCAGAATTGGCTTTTCATCTCCAAACGATGACCCCTGTGGATACAGAGCTGTGATGATGTTCTACCTATCCGATTTCTTATATGAGAAAAATATTTTTCAAAATCTCGTTGAAAATAACACGGCAATTCATGCGCAAAATGGAGAAATTTTGGTGCCTGATGATTCCACGCTTCTGAAAAATCAGGGAAAAATATACATAAAGCAAAAATCCGTTAGTCTGCTGGGTGATTTAGAGACGGGAAACATTGACTATGCCATTGAATATCTATCTGTGGCAAAGCAACATAATCTGAAATATATACCTCTCCCTGACAAGATCAATCTTTCCAACTCAACACTCGCAGATTTCTACTCACGAGCAAAGGTTAAGCTTGCGGATGGAAAAATTGTAAAAGGAGATGCAATAAACTATGCGATAACCGTTCCCAACAACGCACCAAATAAAAATGCGGCGTATCAGTTTGTAAAGCTTCTTTTGAGCAATGAAGGAAGAGAGGTACTCCAAGAATGTGGACAACCACCCATGTATCAGGAATGGGGCAAGGTTCCGGAGGAGATTAAAACATGAGGGCATTACTGCCGGGCTCAGTGTTAATACTTACCATATCCGCCTTTTTTGGGTCTGAGGCTTTTTTCATAACTTCAATTTTTTTCTCGGTTCTGATAACATTTTCATCAAAAAATTATAAGTTTTTATCCCTAATTCCTCTCTCTCTGCTCATTTTCATTTATTTTCCGCTTTTTGTTGTGGAAATATTAACTCTATTATATCTGAGTGACGAGGAGCCGTTTATTAAGGGCATAATTCTCTTATCCTCTCTTCTACTATTCATAATCTCTTTTCCTGTGATTTACCTAATAGTTTTGCATCCGCCCATAGGGATTTCAGAAGCGCTAATTAATGTGACGATAACAAGCGTGGTTGCTGCAACGCTTTCAACAATAATCGGAGTGGTATTGTCTTTACCTCTTGGGTACCTAATGGCCCGCAGAGAATTCATGGGAAAAAGAGTTATTGAGGGCGTGATAGACATTCCAATTGTTATACCGCACACAGTATCGGGAATTCTGTTGCTCATAGTTTTCGGCTCTGCAGGGGTAATTGGCGCACCTTTGGAGGATTTGGGATTTAGATTTTACTACGCTCTGCCCGGAGTGGTTCTTGCTATGCTATTTGTCAGTGTGCCATTTCTCATAAATCAGATTAGAGAGGGCATAGAGAAAATTGATGAAAGATACGAGTTTGTGGCGATGAATTTAGGAGCTACGAGATTTAAAGCTTTCTTAACTGTAGTGCTTCCACTAATCAAGAGAAACGCGTGGATAGGCTCCATAAATGCATGGGCAAGAGCAATGAGCGAGTTTGGAGCGGTGATAATGATCGCCTTCTATCCCATGGTGGTTCCCACATACATATACTTCCTGTTTTCAAATTACGGTCTGGAAAAAACCCTTCCTGCGACTTCTTTCATAGTTCTGTTCACCCTTCTCATATTCGTTGTTCTTCGCATATTTGCCGGGAGGATTGCAGATGTTAGAGATTAGCGGATTGAAAATAAAATTAAAATCATTGACTGTGGAGATACCACATCTTAAGGTTAATCGGGGTGATTACTTGGCTTTAATGGGCACCAGCGGAGCTGGAAAAACTGTATTGATTGAAGCAATTGCAGGATTTCACAAGATTGACACGGGCCAAATAATTCTGAATGGCCAGCGAATAGACAATTTACCGCCCAATAAAAGGGGCATTGCAGTGGTGTATCAGGACTACATGCTCTTTCCCCACCTATCTGTGAGAGATAACATTCTGTATCCAGCCAGATTGAAAAGATGTGTGAATGAGGATTCATTTAGCGAATTGGTAAAATTACTTCACATTGAGAATCTTCTTAACAGGAGTGTTAGAAGACTCAGCGGCGGGGAACTACAGCGCGTTGCCATTGCAAGGGCGCTCATGATGAATCCCTCAATATTGCTTTTAGATGAACCGCTGTCTTCGTTGGACCGCCAGAGCAGGGAGAGCATGAGAAAATTGATAAAGGATGTTGTGAAAGAACTGAAGGCCACTGTTATTCACATAACCCACGACATGGAGACTGCTTGGAGTCTTGCAAACAGAGTGGCAGTAATGCACGATGGCAAGCTGTTGCAGGTTGGCACAACGGATGAGATTCTGGCAAATCCAAACAACAAGGTGGTTGCCGATTTTTTTGATTCAAATATACTAAGGGGGAGAGTTGTGGGCAAGGATGGAAAACTAACCATCGTAAAGGTTGGTGAAGAGCACATAAAAATATCAGCCAAAGCGGAAGGTGAAGCACTGTTATCAATTCGGCCTGAGAGCATAATCCTATCAAAAGAATCTTTAAATAGTTCAATGCAGAACTCCCTCAAAGGAGTTATAGTGAATATGGAAAATAGGGGATTAGTAGTTAGAATAACCATGCAATTTGGCGGTTTCTCTCTAATCTCCGTTCTCACGCCAAACGCCTTGGAAGCTCTTTCTCTCCACAGGGGTGATGAGGTTTTAGCGCACTTCAAAGCATCCTCTGTAAGAGTTCTATGAATCACGATAGTTTTATATCGTTATGTCACATAAGGTATATCGTGAAAGACAGGTTTGGAAGGGAGGTAAAGAGCATACGTGTGTCCATAACTGAAAGATGCAATTTGAGGTGCTTTTACTGTCATCGGGAGGGTGAGTGGCACAGGCATCGTGTTGAAATGAAACCAGAGGAAATTGAAAGAATTTTGAAAATTGCAAGAGAACTGGGAATAAGAAAGGTGAAGTTCACTGGTGGCGAGCCTTTAGTGAGAGAGGATGTGGTGGAGATTGTGCGAAGAGCCTCTGGTTTAATGGACAAGGACGTCTCCATGACCACAAATGGAACGATGCTCAAAGAGTATGCTAAAGAATTGAGAGATGCAGGGCTGATGCGCGTGAATGTTAGTTTAGACACGTTGAATCCTGAGAAATACAGGCGTATCACGGGTTTTGATGCTCTTTATGATGTTCTGGACGGAATAAAGGAGGCAGTAAAGTACTTGAGCCCTGTGAAATTGAATTTTGTGCTTTTGAAAGGGATAAATGATGACGAAGTAGAATCAATGATTCGCTTCTCTGCGGATTATGGTACCATACTTCAAATAATAGAGCTTGAAGCCCCTGTTGAAAAGGAGCATACTGAATTTTTCAGAAAGTATCATCTCAGTCCAAAATTCATTGAGAGGCATCTTGAGAATCTCGCGGAGGATGTTTTGTACAATGAGCTGCATCGCAGGAGAAGGTACATATTCAACATTGGTGGAAAGCGTGCGGAAGTGGAAATTGTTAGACCCATGCACAACAGCGAATTTTGCATGAACTGCACACGAATACGGTTGACCAGCGACGGAAAGTTGAAACCGTGTTTGCTTAGAGATGACAATCTAGTTGATATACTCACACCGATGCGAGATGGTGCAGATGACGATGAGCTTCTAACTCTTTTCAAGGAGGCAATAATGAGAAGAGAGCCTTATTTTAAGCCTTAAAAAGAAAAAGCAAAAGTAAGTGTAATGCATGTGCAAATTGTGCGTGAGCTCACGGGCCCACTGGCCATGGTGATGATTGTTCTGATTGCTACCGTCGCGTACAACATACCATCCATCAGTTTTAATTTGACTCCCGTGAATAATGAGGGAAAGTACGAGTTTTCCAACGCAACCGTGGGCCCACAAGGGGTGCTGGATGAAAGCTTTGTGATTATGGGCATATTCTTCTCTTTATTTCTCATTGTGGTGGCGTTCATTCTCAAACATCGCAAAGATCTATCTCGGAGAATGGGGTATCAGAGCATATTCTGGGACCTGATTGCAGGTGCGTTATTCATTATATTCATAAATTTGGTTCTTCTTGCAGGTAATCGCATATCAATAAATCTAAGCGCACAGCCAATTAAAAGCGGTGCCTTAATCAACGCCACGGTTTTTTACGCTGCATTTCTCCTGATTCTATTATTAATTCTGCTATCTTTGATGGGCGGCAGAAAGAGCAAGATAAAGGAAAAAACGGTTAAAAGAGATTACAAAAAATTTGTGGAGAGAGCCATAAAGCATGTGCAGATAACGGAAGATGTGAGGGGAGCCATTCTCCAAGCGTACAGAGAGATGGAGAAGATGATTTCCATACGCGGTATGAAAGATGCTCCTTATCACACACCGCGAGAGTTCAGGGACTTTGCTCTTAACGAGCTCAAACTCTCAATGGAGCCTGTTGAAACTCTCGTATCTCTGTTTGAAACTGCACGGTACAGCACACACACCATGAGTGAGGAGAATCGCAAGGACGCTTTAGATGCTCTGGAGGCAATAAAAAATGAGCTTGGTTCGTAGGTTCTACGGATACTTTGCACTATTAATCGTTGGATGGCTAATCATAGCAGTCATTCCAGTACAGCACAATCCAGAGCTGTTTTTGTGGTATGCGGCTCTGATTTCAATTGCGTATGTACCATACATATTCATAAGTGAGAGCAAACCACGGGCTGATGTGCACGAAACTGAGGACTGGAAACCAAAGGTTATGAATGACATGGCTCATTTTCGGGAGGTTGTTGAGCGCGCGGTAAAGGGCAATCCAATAGCCCAGCGTGAAGTTGAGATGAGAATTTTGAATATGGTGAGCATGGAACTCGCTCTGCGCTACGAGGTTCCAGCAAAAAAGCTGAGGGACAGTTTTGGAGATGTGAAATTTTTGAGAAGATATATGGGAGATGTTGCGAAGGATGTGGTTTCTCTTTACAACAGAAAGCACGATTTGAAACGCGTAGTTCCCGAGAAACAGTTTTTGGGCGAGATTGAAAGAATTATGGAGGCGATGAAATGAACGAAAAGGTTGATGATATAATCAAAGAGGTAAAGAGAGTAATCGTTGGAAAAGATGAAGTTCTTAAGCAGGTTCTTTACGCCATTCTGGCTGGTGGACACATTCTGTTTGAGGACAATCCCGGACTGGCAAAGACTCTGATTGCAAGGTCATTTGCAAGGGTTATTGGAATGGAGTTCAGGCGCGTGCAGTTCACTCCAGATCTTCTTCCGAGCGACATTACAGGCACGTACATCTACGATCGTAAAAGTGGAGATTTCAAGCTTATGAAAGGCCCCGTATTCACAAATTTGCTGTTGGCAGATGAGATTAACAGAGCTCCGCCCAAGACGCAGGCAGCTCTGCTGGAAGCAATGCAAGAGCGGCAGGTGACCATTGAAGGAGAAACCTATGTTCTTGATGAGCCTTTTGTGGTCATTGCCACGCAGAATCCCATTGAGTACGAGGGCACCTATCCTCTGCCAGAAGCACAGCTGGACAGGTTCTTGGTCAAGTTAAGCGTGGGCTATCCAACCTACGGAGAGGAGATGGAAATTGTGAAGAGGAGAATCTCATGGATGAAAGATGAGATAAAGCTCAGAAAGGTCGCAGAAAAGGAGGACATTCTGAAGATGCGCGCAGATGTGGAGAAGGTATTTGTGGAACAGGACGTTTTGGATTATCTGGTAACTTTGGTCCGTGAAACTCGCAAAAATCCGCAGGTTGAAGTGGGCGCATCTCCAAGGGGAACCATAGCAGTTCTAAAACTATCTCGTGCGCGCGCTTATGTGTACGGTCGGGACTATGTAGTTCCAGACGATGTGAAAAGCACGTTCAGAATAGCTATGGTGCATCGCATAATTCTAAAGCCAGAGCCGTGGATACGCGGTGTTCGGCCGGGTGATGTGGTGGAGGACATACTGAAAAAGGTGCCAGTGCCCAAGGTGTGATGATGAGAAGCAGAACATACTACTATTTCCTGCTTTACACGGCCATACTAATAACTTTGGGAGTTATGTTTATTAGTCCACTTCCCATGCTTCTCTCAATTCCATTTCTATGGCTCATATTCATTGACTCACTCCTTCCTAAAGAGGAGGCAAAGGTGAAAAGAAAGGTGCCAATTGAGAAACATGTGGAAGGAGATGAGATAAAAATCACTTACAAAATAAGCGGAGTGGGATACTACCATGTGGAAGATGAGTTTGGAACACTGGCGGGCCATGTTAATGGCTCTTTGAAAAGAGCAAAAAAGAGACAACTTGAAAAATTTGGAAGGTTGAAGTTAAGGAGAATGAATGTGAGATATGAGGACTACTTGGGACTTAACTGTAATGCGATGACATATAACACTGAAGATAGAATTGATGTATATCCCCGCATAGAGTATGTTAGAAAGTTCAGAATTAAGCCACGGAGAACTCGCAGTCTGCTGGGTGACTATCCCTCCAGACGGAAAGGGCTGGGCATGGAGTTTGCAGATATAAGAGAATACGTGCCCGGAGATTCAATGAGATGGGTTAACTGGAAAGCCACTGCGAGAAGAGATAGAATAATGGTTAATGAGTACGAGAGTGAGAGAACTGGTGATACTGTTATACTGTTAGATGTGCGCAGAATTTACAAGGGTGCTGAAGAGTACGAAAAACTTCTTCTTCATTCTGTTCGCGCTGCAGCAACGCTCACAACTTACCTGTCAAAAACGAAGAACAGAGTTGGTTTTGTGATGCTCAAGGACTCTGTGGATTGGATATATCCCACTTACGGAAAGAGAGCTTTGTATCTAGTCCTTGATAAGCTCCTATCCACTAGAAGTGAAAAGTTGAGTAAAGTGCCATTTGAATATGGAAAATTCATAGTATCTCGTTTCTTTCCTCCAAACTCGTTCATAATCGTGATATCACCTCTTCTGACCATGGATATAGACGATGCCATTGTGGAGCTTCTGGCCAAAAATTACGATATACTGATTATCTCGCCCTCAATAATATCCGACTCAGAGGACTTGGCAACTCGCATAATGAAGATGGAGCGGCAAATAAGGCTTAGAAGGCTCAGGTTATACGCCCGAGTGGTGGACTGGAATGTGGAATACCCACTAACAAAGACTCTGATGGTGTTAAGATGAATCTCAAAATGAATATGGGAGTGCTTCGTTCTTACTTATCTCTCATAATTTACTTTGTAATAGTGCTCGTATTCACCTCTGGCGGTGCAACTCTTCTCGTTTTAGGAATTGCAGGAGGAGTGTTTTTACTTCTTTATCTTCACAGGCTCACTTCTGATGATTCCTTCTTCTACGCATACATTTTTTTGGCAATGCTCGCTGTGCTGGTGCCATTGGCCTATGCTTCCAAAATATCCACCGCGCACATTGCGTTTATGTACGGAGCTCTTCTACCGCTATTCTATCATTTTGTGATTGTGCGCTTTGGAGATTACAAAAAAGTTCATCGCATAACATTCATATCATATCTTAGTGCTCCTATTCTGTCATTTCTATCAGTATATTTGCTGTTCTACTTTCCTCTGAACTTCGGATTCTACGCAACTGTTGCGCTGATTTTTATAGTGGTTCTTCTCTACTACCCCCTTTCTAGCGTCAATTCATGAATCTCAATATGGCTGCTACGCCACCCAAATGCTCCAAAATTTTTCCCTTCTCGTGAGATGTGCTTATTATGTGAATTTTTGCGGCAGTGTCCCTCGCCATTTCCATCAAATCATTCAGCTCACGGTATTTTTTGTCAGATATCAATAAGATTTCCACCGCACCCATGTTCAGGTACTTTTTAACTTCATCATATCCATAAGCGTAAAGTCCATTTTTGCTTATCTCCTCAAGCAACTGATCCACCAATTTCTCTTCCATTGCAAGGCGTGTGTCCTTCAAAACACGATGTAAAGATGATTTCATAACTTCGTATATGCCGCGCATGTCTCCATGTGCCGCCTGCAAAACAGCATAGTTTTTTAATTCAGGGCCTGCAAACTTCACAAAATCCTCCTTGTAAAAGCCCGGACCTAAAATTATCAGGGGAAACTCAGGATTCCAAACGCTTTTTAGAGCACTTAGTACTTCTCCGAAGAATTCATCGTCTTCATCACCCCTCTTTCTCAGAGTAGCAATCTCTTGAATTCCATACGCGCGAAGCAAGGCGATTGTGGCAAGACCGTGCTCAAGGCCGAGAAAATAAACCTGCGGTTTTTGTGAATTTTCAACCGCTTCATTTAGCAACTCTCTATCTTCACGCGTCCATCTCTCTTTGATTATTGATATCTCATCGCCCAAGCCCAAATTTATGGTTTGATAAAGACCTAACACGTCCTCTGGCCCATGTGCTATCTTTCCACTTATCCTAAGGCGGTCTGCAAACTCCTGAAACTCAACACGTTCCACAACAATGCCCACTCTCATCCTCTTTCTCGGAGCCTTCTTTGCTCTCTGCATGTCCTCTCTACCCGTATCTTTCCTGAACACCGTTCCAAAAACCAAATCACCGATGGCGATGACATTTTTCAAGTACCACAGGTCATCCACGGTCTCAACTCTCACAGATACCTCATTTTTCTCCTTCTCTTCAACTTTCATTTGCTTCACCTATTATTTCATTTATTTTTTTCTCAATTCTCTCAGTATGCGTGCCCCACCAGTACACGCGTCCGCACTTAGGACATTGGTAAAATTCTTCGTGAGTCTGGTAAATGTACTCAGGTACGCGCCCTTTCACCTTTTCTTTGCTAACAGGAAGAAGAGGCTCATTGCAAATGGAACAGCGCTCAAGAATGTGCTCGGCGTTCAGAGAGAATTGGGAAATTACATCTTTTAGCTGTTCCTCGTATTTATCACTCTTTACAAAATAACCGCCACTTCTCACTGCAAGCTCTCTGTCTCTGGTTAAAATTATTCTTTTCTCTTTTTTTGCAAGTTCCATGATCTCTTCATCACTCATTTTTCCATCAGGATAATAAGTGTCGTAACCCATAAATCGCAGATATTTTGCCAGCTTTCCGAGCATGTGGTCAGCCAAGAATTTCACACACTGTTATGAGAAATGTGATTTATTATTTTTCCCAATGTGGCGGAAAATATTATTAAAAATAGCTCAATGTCCGTGTCGTGCTGGATGTTGCAGTCGTGGGTGCGGGTCCGATAGGACTTTACATAGCCGCAAATATCGCAAAGGAAGGATACGAAGTTGCAGTTTTTGAGGAACACTCTGAAATAGGCGTGCCCACACATTGCTCTGGGCTATTTTCCACACGAATATTTGACATCGTTGGAAAATTTGCAGTGCTTCATCCTGCCAAACGCGCAAGAATTTTCGCTCCAAATGGAAGTGTTCTTCACATAGGAGATTCCAGAATTCACGGATATGTTGTTGATAGAGTGGAATTTGACAGGAAGCTCGCATCCATGGCGATAAAAAATGGTGCGGATATATTTTTAAAGGAAAGGGTAAAAAAAATTAAATACCCTGCCATTCAAACTTGGAATAGGGCTTGGAAGGCAAAAATCATAGTAGGGGCTGATGGAATCAACAGCGTGGTGCGCAGGAGCTTGAATGTTAAAGCACAAAAATTGATAGGTGCTGCACAGGTTGTGGCTAAATACGATTTTGAGGATGTGGAGGGTGTGGACATTTTCGTGGGCAATAAAATAGCACCGGGGTTTTTCGGGTGGGTTATACCTCTAGAGGAGGGGTTGGCGAGAATTGGCGTTGCATCGTACGGGAACAGCTGGAGCAATCTGAGAGTTCTTTTAAATCGCCTGAATGCTAAGCCACTATCTATAGGAGGAGGAGGCATACCGATAGGAACGGTGACCAGAACTCATTTTAGAGGAATAATTCTGGTGGGTGATGCTGCAGGACAGGTCAAGGCCACCAGCGGGGGCGGTGTGTATCCGGGACTGCGCGCGGCGCAATGTGCAGTTTCAGCGCTCAAAAAAGCTTTGGAGATGGGGGACTTTGAGAATTTAGAGGAATATGAGAGGTGCTGGAAGCGCACAATAGGAAAAGAACTTGCAAATGCTTTGAAAATTCACAAATTTTACAGAAAATTGACAGATGAGGATTTCAATCAACTAATTTTACAGCTCTCAAAGAAGGATAATGTAGATATAATAAACAGGTACGGAGATATAGATTATCCGTCCAGAGTTGCATGGAAGCTTTTCAGGAAGAATCCAAGGCTTTTGAAGTATTTGGGCGTGGTGCTGCGACAGGGGTAAATGAGATGGAATACGAGAGACGGTCCAACAAACAAGGGAAATGAAAACGCCAACTCTGGCAATTCCACCTTCGGAGGATTCATGCACAGTATTTGGCTTTGGCTCATAATTCTGGTGGTGATTGCAGTGATTATTGTGGTGCTTGCGATGCGGCGCAGAAAGCCTGAGAGGATAGAGAAATCAGAGGAAGAAAGCGATGTCTCGCTGCCTCCAGCAGGAGGATTCGTTGAAGCTCAGACGATAAACGTGGTATGCCCGCACTGCGGCTATGCAGGAGAGGTCCCAGCGAGCATGCGTGGACAAACAGTGAAATGCCCGAACTGTGGAAACGCGTTTAAAATCTCTTAACTTTTTATTTCTTCCACGCCCACCTCGTATGTTTCTCCGTTAATGTGCATACGATAAATAGTGCCTTTTAGTTTAGTGTTATCCACAGGCTTTAACTCACCTCTCTCTCTAAGCTCAAAGAACTCCTCTGCAATTTGTGGAAACAGGCAGAATGAAAGAAGGTCTTCGGTGGTTTTGATGTTTTTATTTTTCGCTCTCTCTCTACATTCTTCCATCATAGGCTTTAAAATTGCCGCTGGACGAGTTGTAATGGGTTTTTCATCACCTATTGCTATTTTTTGCAACTCTGAATTTATGGGCGCAGGAGCTCTCCCATACAAACCCCTTATGTAATTTTTCGTCTCATTGGTGATTTTCTTGTATCTCCCGAAAAGCACATTCAAAACCGCCTGCGTACCCACTATTTGCGATGTTGGTGTCACGAGAGGCGGATAGCCCAAATCCTGCCTGACATTCGGGATCTCTTTTAGCACTTCACCGAGCCTATCCAGAGCATTCATATCCGTGAGCTGAGAAAGCAAATTTGAAAACATACCTCCGGGTATGTGGTGCCGCAAAACATCAGGATTTACGCGTATCGCCTCATGTCTCAGATATCTTTTGTACTTTGTCTCAATGAGTTCTCTTAAATAATCTTCAATTTCATACACTAACTCCATATTTATATTTGCTATAACATTCTCTGGAAGTACATAATTTACTATTTGCACTCCC
>CAYRMJ010000005.1:0-29502 GCA_964425415.1 uncultured Thermoplasmata archaeon
ACATATCCGTGCCTGATGCTGTCATAGCCAACAGGAGCTTCAACATAAGCATAGACACGGAAAAACCAATGCAACTCTTCGCGGGGAATAAAAGCGAATTTGGAACCCATGCGAATTTCACCTTCTCCCTCTCGGCAGGAGAGCATGAGATTCGCGTTGGTGCTGGAAATGAAAGCATAACGGCGAGAATAAGAAGCGTTGAAATAAACAAGATGCAATGGAAGGTTATCGGAGATGTGATATATGCGCAAACTCCCGCGGGTCTTGTAGCCATAAATCCCGCAGAATACAACGAAACTCCAGATGAGATTATAAATGGCACATCTGAAGGAGGAGAGGAAAACGGAGGCAATGATAACAACGGAGGTAATGGAGACGAGCATAACAATGGGCAAAATAACGCAAATGAGGGACAGACAAAGGAAAGTAAAGAAGAGAATAAAATATCCATGCCCCCCATGATAATCTTAGTGGCTCTGATAGCAGCAGTTGCAGTGATTGTTATAGCAGTTGCAATCATCAAGAAAAAGAGAGCTAAATAATGCAGAAACATACTTTTTATTTTTTGTGACCGCTGAACCGCTAAATATAAATACCCGCCCGTATATTTTGAGATTGTGAAGGTTGGGTTGCTATTTGATGACAAAAGATTAGAATACAGAGTGATGAAGGTGCTTATGGATAGTGATGTTCCATTCACAATTATAAATGATACCATAGATTTTGGAGGTGTGATACTAAGTGATTTGGAAAGGGATAATGTTATAACTGTTAAAGACTCTGACACAGCACTCAGAAAGGTCATTCCATTAAAGTACGGAAAGAAAAAATTTGGAAAAGTTATAGTAGGCATTGATCCTGGCCCAAAGCCGGGTCTTGCTGTGCTGGGCGATGGAAAAATTGTGGAGAAGCACCATCTTGAGTTTGTGGAACTGGTTAAAAGTATGGTTGATAAAATAAGGAGAGGATACGAGCCTGAAAAATTCATAGTTAGGGTGGGAGATGGGGATATTGTAAATCGCAACAGAATAGTGAATTCCCTCGTGGAAGATTACTATGTTGAATTAGTTGATGAGAGAAACACAAGCACGAGCATTACTGATAGAGATGTGGAATCAGCTGTTAACATTGCCCATGCACACGGCACGGTGGTGAGACACAGATTGAACACTGCCATAACCATCGGTTACTTAAAGGAGATACAGCGAAGGAGCAGAATAGAGAGTGAAGGATTGATAACAATACCTTTGAATCTCGCAAGGAGAGTTGCATTGGGTGAGTTAAGTCTTGAATCAGCAATAGCCATAACGAGGCGCAATATATGAATTCGGAAGAGGCACTTAGGATTATTGACGACATTGCCAATGTTATTGCTGTGGACATACCCGAAAATATAGAGTTGAATGGAGTAGTGTATCCAATACTCCGTGAGATAACCAGTGCACTAAATGAGGGCACTTTCAAAAAATATCAGGAGTTGTACGAGAGTTTGAGGGATAGAATAAGGAATGCAACTGATGTCCCCGAGACCCTTGTTAAAAAAGCGCTCATACTGAGGAGAGCTTTGCTATTTATGAAAAAATACGAAACAGAGGGGGAACTTGAGGACAAAAAAAGGTGGCTCAACTTCGTCAAAAAGGTGGGAACATGAATGTCCTGATTACCCGCAATCCCACTCACATTTATCACAACATGAAGGGCAGTCCTGAATCACCAGAGAGAATTGAAAGCATATACAAGTACCTAAAAATGAAACTTGGAAGCCAACTTGATTTTTCCGATGTGCGTGAGCCTGCACCAATGGATGAATTACTCAATGTGCACAGCCAACAATATCTTGAATTTTTAGAAAGAATGTCCATGCGCGGAAATGCGTATCTTGGAGACAGCACATACCTAAACAGCTACTCGTATATGGCTGCGCTCATTGCGGCGGAAGCATGCATTGAAGCAGCAGATGCGGTAATAGATTCCATCTACGATGTTTCCTACGCGCTGGTGCGTCCACCCGGACACCACGCAAGCACAGATATGTATGGTGGATACTGTCTAATCAACAACGCTGCGGTGGTGGCAAAGCATCTGGAAGATAGAGGCTTGAAAAGAATTGCAATAATTGACTGGGATGCGCATGCGGCAAACGGAACAATGAAAATCTTTTATCCTTCAAAAAACGTGCTTCTTATTTCCCTGCATAGGGATCCTGTCAGTTTCTATCCGCATGAGGGCTTCATACACCAGATTGGTAGAGGAGAGGGAACTGGATACACAGTGAACATTCCCCTTCCAGAATCGGCAGGAGATCCTGAATACGAGATAATATTTGAAGAGATAATAGATCCAATAATAAAAAGCTTCAATCCAGATTTCATAATTGGCGAGAACGGATTTGATGCACACATATCCGAAAAATCAGTGGGATTGGCGCTGACAATGAGCGGTTATGTTAACATATTAAAGAGATTGCAAAGCTATGGAAAGATGTTCATGCTCATTCAAGAAGGCGGGTACACCACACAAAACAAGGATATTGCATACGCTATGTTCAATTACCTGCTCAACGGAGAAACTCCAGAGGAAAATTACAGTGTTGAAAGAAGAATGGCCTCTGGCACGAAGGTGAGAAAGAACGTTATGGAAACTGTGAAAAAGCTGAAATTCATATTTGGAGACTACTTCAATTTGGGGTGATAAAGTGCTTAAAATAAAGAGGTACGTAATATCTAAGGACGAGGTTGTTGAATCAATGGAGTACCATGATGGCAATCGGATGAAGTACTATATATATTCATACAAAATACGAAAAGGCCGCAAGCTAATAACACTGGTTAGGCTTGACAATCTGGACGGAATGGAGCACATGGACATCTACGACGAGACAGGAAACTTCGTTGAAACTAAAGAATTTCCAAGAAAGAACTTCAACGATTTCGTAAAAATTGTAAAAACCTTCAGAAAGAACATAATTGCGGTGGACATCACCAATCTCTGATTGCGGGGTGTTGGAATGCTATTTCACATCACAAAAAACTACAGAAAAAGCGATATGGAAATCATATTGAGAGCAATAAGAAGAAAACACGGACGCATAGAGAAGGTTAAAAAACTTTTGCAAGTTAAAAAATGCGCTCAACCAGAAATAGGAGAGGCTTTTCTTTATTATCTTGCATCCGATGACAATATTGTGGAGGAAGTCATAATTGAAGACAGAAAGGTCCTCAATGCGCTAACTGCGAAAAGATTTGAACTCATTGAATTTCTAAACAAAAATGGACCAATGCCCATAAAGGAGCTTGCCGAGAGAGTGGGGAGAGATTACAAAAATGTTTACGATGACATCTCCGCTTTGAACCGCTATTTCATTCTCAATTCCATAAGATATGGCCGCGAAAGCGTGCCAGTGGGCGTTATTGAAAGTGTTGAGATAAAGGTATAATTACAATTTACACCATAAGTTTTTTTTGAAATTCTGGCCAAAATAATTACAAATAACACCATACTTTTTTAGATGGTGAAATTCTGAGAAATCTTTATATAGTGCAAAGGTTATATGAAATCAGATGTATGCCTATAGAGTTGCAAATGTGAAGTACTCCATCGGAAGCGCTGAGGAAAGGTGCGTGGGGGGAGATGGTGCGGTGTGGATATCCTCAGATTCCATATTTATAAAGGATGATGGAAAATGGTATTACATTTCTGGAAGGCACATATCTGATTTGAGAGTGATAAGGCAGGTTCTTAAGATAAAGCTAAGAAAGGGCGCTTGTGTAGAAATAAAATCCAAGAATGTTTATATCCTGAATGCGCTTTATCATTACATAGAGGGAGCTCTATGGAGAACGGCATAGCTAAGGTAATATATGTATTCGGAGAGTTAACCAAGCTTGAGGCGGCAATAAGCACTATTATTGCAAAATCAAAGGTTCCCACAAAGGAGATAAGAATGCTTTTAAGGAGTCAAAACAGGTTTCAGGTGGAGAGAACTCCGCTCTTCCAGTACATGCGGGATTTCTTCAAAGACCTTGAGCTGGGCACATTGCACTGCGAAGCGGTGGAGCCGTACACCATCAGATTTGGAGTTTACAATTCAAAGATTCCAAAACTGTTCTCTGACAGAAAGGGAAAGACATGCTACATAACTGCAGACACATTCAAAATGTTTTTTGAGAAGGATATGGACATAGCAGCAGAGGTTGAAGAAACAATGTGCGTTAACGAAGGTGCTGATCATTGCGAATTTGAGGTGAGAATGAATCCTCCGGATGTGCTGAAGTATGTGCTTTCAGACGAGGATATAAAAGAGATGAGAGCTTTGAAAGGTGGAAGTGAAAAGGTAAGTTCACAATCAGAGACTCTGCTGTCTCGCTATGGCCTCATAGAAAACGGAAAACTCACCATACTTGGAGAGAAGTACCTTGAGCTTGGCATCGCACCGGGAATTGGCAATGTGGAGCGTCCATGGAAAAAGCTATCCGAAGTTTCTGAAGTTACCGCCTCCGCGAAATCCTTCGCAGAAGCATTTTCAAGGTCCGTAGAGGATGAGGTGGAGGAGATTGATGACTCCTCTGTGGTAAATGTGGTGGAAGAGACTGAAAAAAGTAGAAGTTTTGCAGAACTTGTTGCAAAGTTTATGAAAAAGGAGGTGAAAGATGATGAATAGGTTTCCTTCGGGAATATTTGGTCTGGATAGGTTGATAGAAGGTGGATTTAGAGACAAA
Source organism: uncultured Thermoplasmata archaeon (assembly GCA_964425415.1). Taxonomy (GTDB): domain Archaea; phylum Thermoplasmatota; class Thermoplasmata; order Thermoplasmatales; family Aciduliprofundaceae; genus JAADDK01. The sequence continues at coordinate 4,719 of CAYRMJ010000005.1, forward strand.
ACTGCCAACGTTATAGTGGGTTCAAGTGGTACAGGAAAAACGACATTTGCCATTCAATTCATAATGCATGGCATAGAGAACGGTGAGCAGGGTCTTTACATATCTCTTGAAGAAAAGCCGAAGCAAATTATGGAAGAGGCAGCTCTTATGGGCTTTGATATGGAGAAGCACTATGAGGAGAGCTTGTTCTTCATACATCTGAAGGGCGAGAATTTCAAGAAAATGATAGAAGAGCAACTTCCTGCGTTGGTAAAAGCGAGAAGCGATTATTTAATAAAAACGAGGATTGTGGTGGACCCAATAACACCTGTGATATGGGCAACATCGGATAAATTGCAGCAGAGAGAGCTCATAGGAAAGTTGTTTTACACCGTGAAAAATTTGGGAGTGGTTGTGGCCACTGTTGAAGAGCACACCAAACCCGGAGAAACCATTGGGGAGGATGTGCTCACTCCCGTGTACCTATCAGACGGTGTTATTCATCTTGATTACTACCCAGTTGGTGGAGCATTCAACAGAACATTGCAGATTTTGAAAATGCGCGGCACAAAGCATGGGGAAGGTGTGTATCCATTCATATTCGTCAGAGGTGCAGGAATAGTGGTGAGAAGCACACCTCTTGAAAAGAAGAAGGAGGAGAAGAAAGATTATTCAAAGGTATTTGACGACGCGATTGAGACCGCAAAGATGCTGAAAGCCTCTCCTGAGATAATAATGAAGTTAGAAAACATCAGAAAATGGTGGAACTATCCATACTCTCCTGAGGAGATAATTGAGATAATATTTGACTCATACGGATTGAAAAGGTGATGAGAATTGCAGAGCAAGACACTTGAAAAGACACTGGAAGCGCAAGATGTCACTCTTCTGCGCTCTTTGATACACCTCGCCATATCCAGACTGAGAGACGAGAGCGCTGCGGACATAATACTGTTTGTGGGCATAAACGGGCGCATATTTGACTCGTTGATTCCAGAGCAACTCAACGAAAGGGAGTACTATCTTCTAAACACATTTAAAGCCAATCTTTACAAAATATGTTCACAGCTCAAAAGCAAGAATTTGAATATATCTGTGGAGTCGTACAGCAATGGTACTTTGATCATATCAAAGGTTGGTGACGCTGCATTTTTGGCGGTGATGATCACTAGAGATTTGGATTACCAATCACTTCAAAAGGTAATCACTGACATAACCAAGTGGAGCATGATAGTGAACCACATATTCCAGCTAAAACCTTTGAGTGGTCCGGAGGTTGAGGATTACCCGGAGGATATCAAGGAAGAGTTGCACAAGCTTAGCAGACAGTTATTTGTTCAAAGCTTCGCTCATACTAAGCAGTACCGCAAAAACTTCAAGATTTTGGAATATCTTAAAAAGGAGCTTGCAGGAATTGTAGGTGTTGGTATGGTGGAGGAAGTTCTCACCCTATCTTTCAATGAACTGGGCACGGCACCGCAGTACATGACCGATGACCTATGGCCTGTGCTGGTTGAAAAGGTGGCAGATAAAGTAAAAGGAATAAGAGGAGAGATGATTGCAGAAGAATACTACAAAAAATGGGTTAGAGATGTTGATCGTTTGATAAGGAGCTTTGTGTGAAGTGCTATGGATGTTGAGGAGAAAATAAAGAAGATTGAGGAATCGCTAAAGAACCGTGCAACTACAAATATGTTGTCAGAGATGCGAAAAGACATAGAAAACAGAATAGAAAAAATAATGATGGATATTGAAAGTAAAAATTCACTGCGAGGAAATGAGATTGAAGCTTTAAGAAAGGAGATTGAATCGTTAAAGAATGATATTAAAAACTTGGAAAAGAGCAATGCAGACCGAGATGAAGCAATCTCTCTCCTAAGAAATTATTTTTTGAAGTATGAAAAGCTGCATAAAAGATTGAAAAATATAGAGGAAGTTATTGGAATTGAAGAGGAAATAAATGTCAACAAAATACCCCCGAGCATACTGAGACTTGTGTACCAATACACGTTAAACGATGCTATTTCATCCCTGAGAAAATATGTGGGTGTCAGCGAGGCTGAGAGAATAATCAAAATCGTACTTCAAGATGTCAGAACACGCACCAGCGGCACTGAACTATTTAAATTCTCAGAGGGACGAATAGAAGCAAAGGACATTGAGAGAGCCATAAAAAAGAAGCTCATATCCCCAAAGCAGATTCATTTAACGTACTTGGAAATAATGAACAAAATAAGGGAGTATATACCAGGTTACATTCCAAAAAACTTTGCATCACTACTACGAACCAAGGGTCAGGAGTATGCCATTGAGACCTCAACTGAGAACAGATTAAGGGTTGAGATGATAGAACACAGCTTTGAAAGACTCAGAAACGAGATGGCTTATCAGGAAAATATAATTAGGGAGGACCTCACAGAGGTTAAGAGAATGTTGGAGATGGATATAAGGAACACCGCATCGGAGATTAAGGGAAGAATTGATGAAATTGAGAACAATGTCAAAGGGCTGAATGATGAGATAACAAAATTATATGACATCATAAGAAAGTTTGAACCTTATTTTGAAATGTTTAGAAGAGAGGCGTATCAAAACATTAAAAATGCAATTCCAGAGGGGGGAATGAAAGTAAGTGATCTTGATTATCCACATCAAATAATAAACGATTTCATTAACGAGGAAATGAGCAAAGGAACGATTATTTTAAAAGATGACTTCATATACGATGTTGAAAAAATCAAAAATAAGATTTTGGATGTGCTTGGAAAAGAATCCATGAGCTTTTCAGCACTGTTTAAAGAGACGGGGTATGATAAAGATATTCTAGATACTGTTCTTAAGTGGATGACCGATGAAAATATATTAGAGGAAAGAAAGTACGGAAAAGGAAGAAAATACAAAAGGAGGTGAAAAAAGTGTTGGATATTGCCTTGGTATCACTCATACAGGATATGAGTGAGAAGGCGGGAGTGGAAGGAACCATACAGTACTGGCTGAGAGTCGGAGAGAATCTTGCAAAGAGAATGGGAAAGGAAGCTTACATGGGCTGGCCCTCCTTCAATGTGGCGCTTAGAGAGGGCAGGACAGCATTCTCCATTGAGGGAAATGTGGTGGCATTGACCGATCTTGCTATAACGGACATAGATGGAGATGTGGTAGGGTACATATACGCTCTGGAGAAATGCGTTTTTGAACCCACCATACTAAGAGTGAGGTACAGTGTAGGCCAGTTACCCAAAGCGGACAAGCAGATTGCGGATGAGTACAACATGACCTACAAGAATATATCTGTATGCAACTTCTGCATCATACATGTAAGGTTTAGAGAAGAGGTGGCAAAGAACATAACAATTGCAGGCCAACCTCTGGAGGCTCTGCATCTGGCAAACAGAGGATTCACAGGGGATACGAAGATTGACGAGGATAATTTGAACAAGATAGGAATAAACAGGGAGTATGTGCGCAGTCTTCTGAGGAATTACGCGTGCGTGTTTGCGCTCGTTATGAAAGGAGCACGCTTGAAAGGGGAGGTGAATGAAGAATGAAAAAGAAGATAAGCGAGAATGAAGAGCTTCTTGACAATCCGATGGTGGACATTGCAACATACCTTTTCTTGGAGGATATAGCCGACAAGCAGGGCGCGGCAGGAATGAACAATTACCTGATGAGCTTGGCGTACTCTCTTGCTCGCAGCATGCCGGAGGAAGAGTACACAGATTGGAAAAGTTTTGTAGATGCTATAATAAAAGGCGAGTCAATACTCTCGGCATTTGAAAATGTAAACGCTGTATCTGACTACTGCATGGTCACTGTGGACAGTCCATTTTTGCGAGGATGGAAAGAGTACACCAAGAGAATAGGTGAGTTTCCGAGAATTCACAAAGAAGTGGCGGAATATTACAACTCAAGAGTTACACCCACGGCAATTGAAACTGGAGATATAATAATTCAGACATACAGAAAGGCTGCAGCGGAAAAAATCACAGTGGAAGGAAAGAGAGTTCGGGTTGCACACATAGCTACTGTATCCCCGGATGGTTCAAAGAAAATCGCGCCTGAGGAATGGCTGCCCATTCTTCTTGAGAAAGCAAACATAACGAGGACACAGTTGAACATGATCCTTAGAAACAATGCGGCAGTATGGATAGTGTACCCCACCCAGTAGTGGGGGCATTTATTTGATTCTAATTGCCAAGGACAGTGACACCGACTATTACCTTATTGATGAAGCAAGGGACCTTGAAGACTTCAGGGTTGGAGAGTTCAATTTTTTTCATCTTTATGGAATCGCCGATTATAGAGAATCATTTGCCGCGTGGCTCAGGCGCTTTCCAAGACCCACTTTTATCGTGGGAGTGAAAGATAGAACTATCATATCCTTCATATACATTGATGCATGGGAAGAGTTACCTTTTGTGGTTAATGTTCTTCGCGCTCAGGAAACTGTGGAAAAGCTTAGAGGTAAAAAAATCGGATACAAAATGTTTCTTCTGGGCATATATCTCACGCCAGAGTACATGATCACAAAACCTCTAACAATGGAGTCTAAGAGATTCTACACTTCATTGGGATTCATACCCATGCACACCGTACCTATGTTTGAGAACTATCATCAAATTGTGGGCTACTTGCTTCTTCCAAATCATAAAAAAAGAGAGCACATTGAAAAAATTAGAGAGTTTTTTACAGAATTTAATATATGATTATTTTTTCCACTTGGGCTCTGCCTTTCTAGTGCCCTTTTTACGTCCGAAGAACATGAATATGAAAAGCACTGCCAATGTAGAGAGTGTGGCTATTCCTAAGTACCATATCCAGTCATAGTTTGGGGGAGTGCCTACATAAATTTCCTTTGTTATTTCCCGCTGATTGTTGGCAAAAATAACTCCTTTTCCTATGAGTTTTATGGTAAGCTTGTGCGCACCATCATGCACATCGGGCACCCAAACGTATTTTATCTCTTTTGTTGAATTTGCTGTTATTTTGTCTATTTTGTAATCTCCGATCCTATTTCCATCAATATAGAACACAACTGTTATGTTGTAAAGCGTGTAATTTTCAACATTCTTAACATTTGCCACAATGGTAAATGATTTTTTAATTTCCAATGCTATGCGTCTTTCAAATATTTTTACCTTTCCTGTTGAATTCACAATGCCATATCCTTTGAAATCCAAATACATCGTTTGCGTGGCGTTTGGAGTCTTCACAGTGAATACAAAATTTCCGTCATGGTTTGTCTGCATCACCCCGCTCTGGTTCAGCGGTGAAGCTCCACTAAGATTCTGCCCTGCGATTAGAAGGGTACATTTATACACATCAAATATTCCTGAAATCTGAACATGGTATGTGACATTTGTGTTCATAGCCGCCACTGAAGGTCCTGATACATGCATTCCAGCACTGGAAGCATGCACAGGTGTAGTCATCAAAGACATCAGAAATACCGCCAGCAAAATCAATGCTTTGGTGGTTTTCATCTTTTATACCTCCCTATGAACACTATGGCTACCGCAAGCGCCACCACAGCGCCCCATACCCAATAGTAGTAAGGCTCAATGGTTATACCAGTATAATTCTCCACATTCTCTCCCTTCACATAAAGACTCATGTGTTTAATCTCTGGATAGTACAGTTTCATCTTTATTGTCTTACTGTGGTACCCGTCGTAAACTGAAAGCTGTATTTGAGTAACAGTGGATGGCTTTGGCACCTTTGCAATCGCAATCACCACAATCTTTCTGGTCTGACCTGCATCAAGAGTCACATGTGTGCCGTTATCCCCAGCAATTCTAACATTCCAGCCCTTGTAACTGAGCTCCTGGGCATTAATTATGGAAAGATTGTAATTTACCTTTACATTTCCTTTATTTGTGAGCTTTACTGAATACTCCAAGCTGTTATTGACCCATTTATGAGATATCTCTTTCAGTTCAACTGCGTATCTCGCAGTGACATTAGTGTACACATTTACATCCTGAGATAGCCCAGAGAACAAAACTCTCAACTGAACGCTATTGTTTCCAAACTTGGCGGTTATGGGCACATGGACATTTAAAGAAACCGTAGCGCCTCTATTCGGATAAAGTTTGATTTTAGGAGCGTTTTGGACTGACCACTCTCCAATACCTTCAAAACTCACATTTTCCACAGTATTGCCGTGATTGACCACATAAAGCACCACGCCCATTGTGGAGTTGGGTTTGGCAAAAATATCATGAGAAATAACCGTCGCATCTATCACATGCACAGTATCGCGCGCAAGGTGAATGTCCAGATTGGTGTTCTTCTGCAGGAGCACGTACGTGTTAAAACTGTAATCCACACTCATTCCAAACTCTGTTCTGTTAATCTCAGAGGATATTGTATAATTTCCTGCGGGTAGCACGATCCAGTAGTATCCTGTGGATTCCAATGTTATTGTGCCATTAAAGATTCTGATGTGCAATTTTGTGGCCACTCTATTGCCCTTAAGATAGGTACCACCGTTGAGCATGTATCCCCTTTCCATCTCCACATGCACACTCATACTCTTTCCGTGTACATGCACTATTGAAACATTGGCATAATAATCATTCGCAGAGATGAAGTATGTGTACAGCAAATAAGTGCCGGGAGTTATGCTTCCGTGAAAATGCCCAGAAGAATCCGTGACCAAATATACCTCCGATAGATGATTTTGCAGAGGTATAAAACTAATTATTGCATTGGAGAATGTTGTTGCGCCCACAAGCTTACCACTTAGAGATGTCAAAAGCTTTGATTTCTCCACATTGAGACCCACAACAGAATTTCCTGTAATCACCGTCTCGTTATAAGCATGATAAGCATAGTAACTCCCTGATTCAAACTTTACTTTGAAAATTGTGAAGTTGTACTCGCCAAATGGAAGCTTGATGTATCCCTGTGTGGAGATCCAAGCGTTTCCGTGTTTAACATACACCGTGTTGTAAAGAGAATAATTTGTGATATTGAAGGTCACATAATACGCTGGATATATTGGGATTTCAATGGTGCAGTTTGATGTGATATTCTCAGAAACTATGTTTGCATGAGTCTCATTTCTAGCATACACGGAATAATTCCCAATTGGCAAAGTCAAACTCTTTCCAGAGGTGTAGTTTCTTCCATTCACGTACCAAACAACCTCGTCAGCCTGAGATACAACTACAACATGAGCGTATGCTTTAAAAGTTATGTTGTACGTTTGCTCTGAGTATCCAAGATTCACCATCAGATTGTTGTTCATCACAGTATAGCTTCTATTGAAACCGTAGAGCGAGACAGTGTAGTTTCCGGGAGGTAAATAAACATCGTATTCTGTCTTAACATTCGTCACATTGTATGTTCTGTTATCTGCACTAAATCTAATGTTTACAGGCATATAGTTTTCACTGTGACCAAAGTAAATATGCCCCCTCACATGCACCATGCTGGGCATCACAGATATTTTCACCTCTTTTTCATAGGCAACTCCTCTTTCTGCATAGCCCCACAGAATTGCTTTAATATGGTAGTTAATAGTGGTTGGAAGAATGAACTTTCCATCCGGAGGAATGTTTCTGATTTCATAAACACCGTTTGCGTCGTAAAGACATACCAGTCCGTTTCTTATTATCTCGTCGTTGTCAGGATTTTCGTTTCCGTTCTTGTCATAATATACAACACCTGTTACATTGTATGCTTTATGCAGAACAACATTGACTTCTCTATCTCCCACAAGGTGAATCACCTCGCGGCCAAAGAAGGGTGTGTAGCTATTGTTGAAGCCAACAACACCCACAATGTAGTTGCCAGCGGGAAGATAAGCTTCAAAGTACCCTGTGTTATTGGCAAATGACCTGTAAAATGTTGTGTTTGTGTAAATACCCACTTCAATGGAACTCACTCCTTTAGGTGCGTGAACATACCCGTAAACTTTGTAGGCTTTTTGAAGATTGATAGTAAATGACATGTTTGCTCCAAGATTTACCAAACCTGAATATGCAACTCTAACTGAACCTATGTAGCCAGTAGAATATATTTCGTATATTCCACCAGGGATTTCCAGTTCAAACTCACCCTCTTTGTCAGTTTTCACTATGTATATTGAGTGTGGTACCAGTTCTTGAGTCAACTTAATGATCATTCCCTCCACAGGCATGTGATTGTAAAGAACCTTTACTTTGATATCAAAGGCATGCCTCAAGGTGAGATTCACGGAAGTCGTGTAGTTCCAAAGATTTACTATGACCACCTGTGAGTCTGAGCGATATGAACCAGAGTATGCAACCACTGTGTAATTGTCTGGGACGACCATGACGCTGAATGAGCCGGAGGAATTGGTGTGAATGGTATATGAGGTATATATTCCAACCAACTCCACCGTTGCGTTTGATGCCTTTTTACCATCATCATAGGTAACATTTCCATGAATGTAAGAGGGAGTTATTCCTACGTCCTCCGTTAAGTTCTGCCCTGAAGGAATGGTGATGTTTTCCACATCTTTGAAGTACCTGCCGTTTATTATTATGTCAACAGAGTAGGCATGTGGTGGTATGTTTTTGATGGAGTACCTACCATTTTTCACAGGAGCAGTCTTATTGAATCCATAAGTATCGTTCCTGAGAACAAATACCGCATTGTTTAGTTTCACATCTCTATCCTCATCAAATTTGTTGTTGGCATTTACATCGTAGTAAACTATGCCATCAAGATTGGAAGGTTTAATCTTTATGTTTTTCACAATGGTGAAATTAGGTTTCAATCGCATTGCCATGGCTTCAGAAACATTAACATTCACCTTCGCAATTATTGTTTTCTCCACAAGTCTAAGCTTGTTGAGGTGCCCATTTGTGGATACAACCAATGTGAGATTTCCCGCAACGGCAGGAATTCTGTAATGTCCTTTTGCGTCCGTGAATGTTGTGACATGCGGTATCCCATACTCATCAAAAAGTGTGATTCTTATGTTCTTTGCAGGCTCTCCATTTGTAAGTGTCACATTTCCCTCTATCACCGCTCCTTCGTAGAACTTCACCATCACCACATCATTTGGAAGAACACGATACGCAGGTGGGTTCAACTCTACAGTTCCCTTATGCTCCTTTTTGTATTTAAGTGCAAGTTCAATAGGTATGGGTTTCCAGTCTTTTGAATGATTCTGATAATCTTTATACGGATTCCAAAATGCTGTTCTATACACAAGTTTGAAGTGCGCCATATCCCAAGCTTGCATTGGATAATAGTTGTACAAGCTAGGAGATATACCCGGTATGCCCTCCGAAGCGCCTACATCCTGTCCAGAGTATCCTATAAAAGTTTTGTAAAGCATTGAGTGATAAAACATCGGCTTGTAAGTTATTTTGTAATTCACAATATGTGCGTTTGCAGGAATCTTGTCCAATTCGTATTCATTGCCATACTCATCCACCGCCTTGAGCTCGTAGAAATCGTAAGGCACCACTGTGCCTCCGTACTGATGTATGCGTCTATCACCCAGCTTTGCAGGTGCGTAGAATATGCCTGTGTTTCTCCCAGAGAAAGGAAATAGACGATAGTCAACGGCAAAATACCTTATGTCTTTCCCGGTGTAGTTTCTTATGGAATCGTAGAGATTTATTATGAAATTCTCAGAGTGATGAGCAAACATGCCTTTCAAAAACACATATTTTAGATTTGTTGCAGAAATATCCTTCTCGTAGTACCCATAGTAATCAGGATCGCTCAATACAGTGTCTCGGAATTGCGAAGGATTTGCCATGTCATTCTCAATTTTCTGAACATCACTCTTTGTGAAGTACTTATCCAGTATGTTCACCATGCCCTGTGAAAAGTGATTTCCGTGGCTCTTGAAATCGCCTTCCAGCAATCTTATGGCAAAGAGGGATATTACCTCGCTCTCATTCTGGGCAGTTATTATCTGTGCAGCCATCTGATAACCATTCTGGAAGTTATCTGCCACTGTTGGATGCTGGCCTTCGCGCACAGCTTCAAATCCATAGTCCCACCATGACACGAAGGCGGGCCTATCTTGAGGTATTTCATTTCTGTCCTGCTCGCTCAGCCACTTCCAAGCTCTGGGCCACGGATAATCCGGCTTGGGCAAAGAATAACCAAAGGCACCCAAATACCAAGGTGATGATTTGTTGTAGGTGGTCTCATTTGGCCTCATAAAAGAGGGCATTGAATTATAAATCTGCTTATCATACTTCTTCTTCTCCTCATAAGGTATGCCAGCGTCAATTGCGCTCCACACAGTAGGAACTATCAACAGAAAAACTATAATGAGGACAAATGCAACCTGTGAGAATTTCACCACTGACTTCAACTTTTTCTTAGTGGAACCTCCATATTTCTTATACTCTTCAAAGCTCTCTTTGAACCTCAGTTTTTCTATGAACCACAGCAAACCGATGGCGCCCGTAAGTGCAAAAGCCACCGATGCATTAAAGATGAACCTTGCTGCGGATATTGCCATGTAAACAGCCACCACGGAGAATATAACAAAGAAAAGATAATATTCTCTGCTCTCCTTCTTTATCAGATAGAGCATCCATAATATTCCGCCAATGGAGAGTATGAATATTGCCACACCCACGGACATGGCTATGTATCCTAAAGTTGCTGCCTGAGCTTCTGCAATGGTGCTGTAAAGCTTGCTCTTCACAAAGTATCCCTGGCCGCTTTCTATGAGTTGCCAGTAATGTGGCATAAAATAGGCAATTATTCCAGCAGCCACAGCGATTATGCCGACAGTTATCATAATGGCAAGGGGCCATGGATACTTTCCTGTTATTTCAAGAATCAATGATAGAACAAAAACACCGCCCACTAAAAGCAGGGGCACAAGCCACCACTGCTCAATTCTTCCAGTTACAAAGTACCAAGGTAGTGAGACTATGAAAGCAAAAGCCATGTAGAGACCTATTATGAAGACCATGTGAAGCTCAGATTTGTTTCTGAAACGATTGATGAATATCTGGATGAATAGATAAATCACCAGTATTGCTACAGCATAAGTATAACCCTTCCATGCCAAAGCCAAAGCAGCTATGGAAAATCCTGACAATGAGGCATAGAGCATTGATTCTTTGTTTTCTTTAAAATAATCCTTCAATCCGCTTTTAACCGATTCTTTGTTGAACCAATCTCTTATCCAGTATTTATAATTGACAGTTTTCAATGCTCTTAAAAAGAAGTAAAAGGACCAAGTGATGAAGAACAAATCAAATGCGTCCCAGTCCGCCTGCGTTGCCACACTTCTGGTTATTGCGGCGGGCATAATGGCGAGGAAAAAGGCTGCAAGCAATCCTGCCTTTTTGTTGAAAGCCTCCTTTCCTAAAAGATACAGCGGAATAATTGTTAGAGAGCCCCATATTGCAGGAAAGATTATTAGGGCTAAAAGTGCAGCATCGTATGGATTCATGAACGGATAGAAAACATAACTGAGCATCACAATGCCCCAGTGAAACAGAGGCGGCCTTGGATTGTCCACACCAATGGGGTAGTTGAGCATTGGATCGTTCAAAAGCTGATGACGAGAATTAATGATGTAAAATATGATCTTTTCGTGATAATATGAGTCAGACCCACCAGATACCGCAAAGCCCTGTTGCAACGAGGGACCTACTGCCCAGTAAGTTCTCAGAAAAAACGCAAATATCACTATTAACGCCAATATGAAAGGTATTCTCGCATTGCTCCACTGAATCCTCTTTATCTTATCTCTAAACTTAAGCCCGGGCATGTTACTCACCGAATCAAAGCGGTATTGCATTTCTTATAAAAAACTTATCGTTGCCTGTTTTTTACCTATTTTTCAGGGTTTGTGTGCCAATTCGCTGGTAGGATGTATATTTCATCATCAACCTTTGCAATCTTAACATACCTTCCCTCTTCAACAGAGAGCCTCGTGGTTATGTCCATAATTACATTGTTTTTGTCCATTATTTCAACCGTTTCTCCCTCTTTATATATCACCAAAGCACTCTCAAGTTCATCTCCTTTGACCTTTGTTCTTATTGTGTGCTTCTTTGAGTCAATGCTCTTTTTTGAACCATCATCCAGAGAGATGCAATGTACATAAGAGTCAGAGATTTCTGAGACCACATACACACGGCCCTCCACCTCAACAACATCCCCCCTTCTGTATGGTGGAAAGCGCACAGCGTAAGTTACACGATAAACATCTCTACCGTCCTTGCGTCCTGCAATTTGAGGGGATTCTTTCAATGTAGCTCCATATTTTTTGCAAATTTCCCTTGATATCTTTTTAGCCTCCCTTTTATCACTAAGGTACAGATCCCAGCCCTCCCTCTTCTCCACCGCCTTTGTTAAAAATAAATTTTCATTTTTTCGCGCATAATGCTCAATCCTATCATAAACATAGTTAAGAATTTCCTCAACCTCACCCTCTCTCATGTCTCTCAACTGAATAATGGCCTCAAAGTAATTACCAAAAAATCTGTTGCATCTTGGACATGATTCGTATTTAGTTGCCACACTCACTTCAAAAATCTCCTGAGTTTTTAAATCCCCGTATGTAATATTCACAGTAACCTCCGCTTTGTTATCCTCATATTCAATGCTTATTTTGCACTCATCGTATTCATGAAGTACATCCATATTTCTCTCAATTTCACTTTTCACCGCATCTTTCAATGAAATGCGCTCCCAGTGTGAGCCCAATTTTATTGAGTGACAATGAGGACACTCTGTTATTTCAATATGCTCAGGTACCTTTGTGAATCTAACCTTTTTCAAAAAGCATTCTTCGCAAAGACCTTCGTATTTCGCTTCACGCACGCCGCATTCAAGACAGTGCATAAGCACTCCAAGTGGCAAAGAATATATAACTTTCCCGTGCTATACGCTATCACGAAAAATTTATTTTTGCATCGTCATGCAGAGCATTGTCCCACAAAAGTTTATATACTTAAATTAAGTAATATCACAACTGCAAAGGAGTGAATCATTGTGAACGAGGAATATGATGATGTGATAATAACTATTGACGTACTTGCCAAAGCGATTCAAAATGGGTTGAGCAGGCCCAAGAGGAGGCTTAGTTTTGAGGAGGCCACAATGACTGCAATGCACATTCTAAACTTCTTCGGATTTGGAGACAGAATAATTGACAATATGTTAGAGCCAGAGGACCGCGATACTTTTTACATGCTTGAGGATATTGACATATTGGAAACTGAAAGAGAGGAAACAACTCTATGGGATGGTAGAGAGTGGCGAATTCACTACTGGTTACTCAACAAAGAGAGAATTTTGAGTCTCGCAGAGGGAGTGATTGAGGAGAAGGTTGAAGTGGAGGATATAGGGGAAGTGTACGAGGAAATCCCAGACGAAATCTGGGCTAGGTACTGAGGTGCTCTTATGCATATTGCAGTGGTGATTCATGACAGGTGTCAGTTTAAAAAGTGCAACTACGAGTGCCGTACATATTGCCCCGTTGTGCGGATGGGCTCTGACTGTGTGATTATCACCGAGAGTGGATATCCGCGCATTGTTGAAGAGCTTTGTGAAGGATGTGGTATATGCGTTCATAAGTGTCCGTTTGAAGCAATCAAAATAATCGGGCTTCCAGAGGCACTTAGCGAGGACCTTGTGCATCAGTACGGAGAGAATGGTTTTCGCCTATACCGTCTGCCGAGGGTGCAGAAGGATCGGGTTGTGGGAATATTGGGACCCAACGGAATTGGAAAATCCACCGCGCTAAAAATACTATCCGGGTCTTTAATTCCAAATCTGGGAGACTATGAAAAAGAGGCATCATGGGACAGAGTTATTGATTTCTTTTCTGGCACTGAGATGGCCGATTATTTTTCAAGGTTGAGAGATAGGGAGTTTAGCACCGTGATGAAGCCGCAGTATGTGGATAAAATACCGATGGTGTTCAAGGGCAAGGTGAAGGAATTACTAAAGAGAGCAGATCAAAATGGCAACATTGACGAAGTGGCGGCAAAGCTCAAAATAGAAAACACATTAAACAGAGATTTGAGCAAAATTAGCGGTGGGGAGTTGCAGAGCGTTGCCATAGCCGCTGCGCTTCTGAAAGATGGCGATGTTTACTTCTTTGACGAGCCGAGCAGTTATCTTGACATATATCAGAGGCTCAACGCGGCTCGGGTGATTAAGGAGTTAGCATCCAAAAAGATAGTGTTCGTTGTGGAACATGACCTTGCGATAATGGATTTCATAGCTGATGTGATTCACATAATGTACGGGAGTGAGAGCGCTTATGGAATAGTTGCAAATGTGCGCAATACGAGAAACGCAATAAACGCATATCTGGAAGGATACCTGCGAGATGAGAACATACGGTTCAGAGATTGGAAAATTGAGTTCATCGTGCACCCGCCGAAGAGAAAGAGCGAGTTGCCCGTACTCGTATCATGGGATTATGTGGAGAAGAAATACGAAGATTTCCATCTGGAAGTGCATCCCGGGGAGATAAGAACTGGAGAAGTTGTAGGAATAGTTGGACCCAACGCCACGGGAAAAACCTCATTTGTTAAGATTCTGGCCGGTGTGATTAAATCTGACAGGGGCGGCGTGAGTGAGGAGGTGAAAGTCAGTTACAAGCCCCAGTACATAAAGAGCGATTACGATGGCACCGTGGAAGAACTCCTGAACTACACCCTCAAAGATAGAATGCTCAACAACTTTTTCCGTGCCGAAGTTCTGCATCCCCTCAGGATAAAATATCTTTACAACAAAGAAGTTAAGAACCTGTCCGGGGGTGAGATGCAGCGTTTGGCAATTGCAATATCTCTTGGTCTTGAAGCTGATCTCTATCTTCTTGATGAGCCTTCCGCATATCTTGATTCAAATGAGAGAATGGTTGCTGCGAAGGTTATACGCAGGTACATGGAGAATCTGGGAAAGAGTGCAATGATTGTGGACCACGATGTGTATTTCATTGACATAATTGCTGATAGCATAATGGTGTTCTCAGGAGAGCCCGGAAGGCACGGTATTGGCACAGGTCCTCATTCAATGAGAGACGGAATGAACATGTTTCTTAAAAATGTGGATATAACTTTTAGGAGAGATGGGGACACAAATAGGCCCAGAATTAACAAGCCTGATAGTTACAATGACCGAGAGCAAAAGAGCAGGGGAGAGTATTACTATGCATAATGATGTTGTTTTAAAAATAAAAGAGCTTAGAGAGGAGAGCAAAAGAGAAAATAAAAGGAATCTGATAGGGGCATGGAGGGAGAGAGACAGACTCAACGGTGAAGTGGTGGATTCATTTGTGGTCATATTGAGAACACGCGGATGTAGATGGGCTAAAATTTCAGGGTGCTCAATGTGCGGATACTACAATGATACTAATCCCCAAATCACAGAGGAGGACATGATGCGTCAAATAGAGGATGCACTCTCTAAATACAAAGGGGAGAAGTATGTGAAAATATACACTTCTGGAAGCTTTCTTGATGATGGCGAAGTGCCAGAAAGTGTGCAGAAAAAAATCTTTGAATCGTTTTCTGGTGCGGAGCGCATAGTGGTGGAGACCAGACCAGAATTTGTAAACAGAGAGAAAGCGAATATGCTGAAATCTTACGGAAATGTAATGGTTGCTCTGGGTCTTGAAAGTGTAAATGACGAAACTCTGCTGTTCAGAATAAACAAAGGATTTTTAGTGAGGCACTACCTAAAGGCTGTGGATATTCTAAAAGAGAAAAATGTAAAAATTAAAACATACGCGCTGCTGAAGCCTCCTTTCATGAGCGAGGCAGATGCCATAAGAGAGGCAACTGAGACCATACTATTTGCTGCAAAGCATTCTGAGGTTGTATCACTCAATCCCATGAACATCCAGAAAAATACACTGGTAGAATATCTTTGGAAAAGAGGAGAGTACAGACCTCCATGGCTATGGAGTATTGTGGAGGCTCTGAAAAGAACTTATGGGGCCACTGAAATAGTCTCATATCCCACCGGTGCAGGCACGACTAGAGGCGCACACAACTGCGGGAAATGCGATGAAAAAGTTATAAAGGCCATTTATCAGTATTCATGGAGCCAAGATATATCCTATTTGGATGGCCTGAAGTGCCCATGCAAGGAGAAATGGGAAAGAATAGTGAAATATGGAGCATATTTCTGGGACTACTCTGTGGACAGCATTCAGTAAAAATTGGGAAGATTTTTTTGCACTAATTTTTCGGAGCCAGCATTGGAAAGAGAATCACCTCCTTTATGCTCTCCTTCCCTGTGAGAATCATTGTCAGGCGATCCACACCTATTCCCACCCCGCCGGTTGGAGGCATGCCCCAGCGCAGCGCTTCCACAAAATCCTCATCGTACTGATGCGCTTCCTCATCGCCCAGAGTCCTGCGCTCCACTTCCTCCCTAAACAGTTGCTCCTGTAGCATTGGATCGTTGAGCTCCGTGTATCCGTTGGCAAGCTCCACACCCCCTATATACAGTTCAAACCTCTCCACCAACTCAGGATTTTCGCGATGCAACTTGCACAGGGGCGTGGTTTCTTTGGGATGGTCAATAACGAACACAGGCTCGTAAAGGTCCTCCTCGCAAATACGTTCAAATAGCTTTCCGAGAGCGAGACCTCTCTCATAGCGAGGCAGTTTTATTTTGTATTCTTCAAGCATTGCTTTAATCTCCTCGTCGCTTGTTTTCTCATCAATTCCCCGTTTTGCGAGCATGTCCAGCATCTTCTCGCGCCTGAAGGGCTTTGAGAAATCAATCTCCACACCTCTGAATTTCACCTTTTCCACTCCTATTTTTGCGGCTATTTCCTTAATCATCTCTTCTGTTAGATTCATCATATCGTTGTAATCTGCATAGGCCCAGTATGCCTCCATCATGGTGAACTCAGGATTGTGTGTGGTGTCAATATCCTCGTTTCTGAAATCTTTGGAAATTTCAAACACCCGCTCGTATCCACCAACTATCAATCTCTTAAGGTACAGTTCGTCGGATATGCGGAGATAGTAATCTCTATCAAGAGCATTCACGTGCGTTTTGAAGGGCTTTGCATTCGCGCCCCCGTAAATGGGCTGAAGCACCGGAGTCTCCATCTCCAAAAATCCCCGATTCCATAGGAATCTGCGCATCTCCTCTACTATCTTAGCCCTCGTGCGAAATATTTCAAACGGCTCTTTGTTCAGCATGAGGTCCAGATACCGCTGCCTGTATCTTTTCTCTATATCCCCTATCCCAAACCACTCGTGGGGCAGATCATAGAGAGATTTTGATATGAGTTTGATCTCTCGGGCTAAAACACTTAGCTCTCCCTTTTTTGTGCGTGTGACCTCGCCGCTAAGCCAGAGAAAATCCCCCCTGTTCACATATTTTTTCAAAAATCTGTACTGCTCCTCTCCGAGGGAATCGTACTTAAAGAACCCCTGAATCTGAAAACCGTTGCTCCTTATCGTGGAGAACGCCACCTTGCCATGGAATCTCAATGCATATATTCTGCCTGCTACCGCCACCAATTTACCCATGTATGAATCAGGATCTTTAACTATGCTCTCAATGGAGACACTAACCCTCGCTGAATGTGGATACGGCTCCACACCCTCGCTTCTCAAAGACTCAATAAGCTCAACTCTATTTTTGTAGTCTTTTCTGTCCATGTCGGGGAGATGACAATGCTGCTAAATAATATTTACTTATGCTGCACATCTCTCCATAATAGCGTATAATAGGAAAACGAAATTGTCAAACCACCCACCAATTCAGGAATGGCTATTCCGCTAAACATACTCAGAGTTATGAGTCCCAATATTACTGCGATTATCATGGTGAGAACTATCGTTAATCCATAATGGACTTCTTTACCCATTATCAGGCCCGAACCCATTATCAAAAGAGCAACGGTGCCCAAATAGAAAAATGCTCGGCTCACTATTCCATGCATATAAGTTCCCTCTGGAAAAGCTCCGATGAGAATGAGAAAAAATAAAGAGATAACGAAAAGATACTCCCCGATGTATGCTATGATATTGGGCATATTCCGTCTTATTGAAATGGCAAAGTAGAACATTAATGCTCCTCCAACAATCAAAGATAAATCTAAAACATAATTGTTCGGCTGGCCCAATCTGCCCATATCGCTTATTGCGTTGTTAGTGAAAGACCACCAGCTTCTGTTTATAAAGATGGATACTAAAACTCCTGAAAATGCCACAATTGGTCCAAATATGCCTATTAAATCATTATTCTTCATACTTCAGGTGAAGAGATGATGCATATAATAACATTTTGAGCATGCTCTTTTTCACACACTCCAAAATATGCCCCTTTAACTTGTTTCAGAGATGCTCTGAAGTATGCGCAAATGTTTTTATATCCTTTTTCCATGCAAACCATAGGAGGTATTGGAAATGAAGTTGGTAAATACAATTGCATGGGTTGCCGTTGTCGTGCTATCGTTCCTTGTGATGAGTAGCATGACCTCTGCTATGAGTGTGGAAGCGGCAAAGGTAGTGGGTAACGGGTCTAAGCACATAGCTGTCGCGTATGGAAATGGAACCTTTGTGGAAGTTTGGTACAGTTACGACGGAGCGTATTTCAATGCAACAGCCATAAACTCAACCACCGGAGGAATAGTTAAAACCAAGACCATATCAAAAGATGTGTATATACACAACAACCATCCATCCATAAATCCCGCGATAATATACATTCCTGGACTAAACGGATTCATGGTGACATGGGTTAACAGCACAAATTACTCTGAAGCCATGGTAATAGACTCAAATTTGAATGTGGTTTATCCAGAGATGACTGTTAATGATTCAACTGGAGTTAGTTACAGAGGTATAGCCGTTGGATTTGACGGAAAGAAAGTTCTATTTGTATGGAGCGATTCAAATGGATACCTTGAGGGCCGGTTTATGAACGACACATACCAAGGAAATGCTTTTAGAATCTCCACCTATAACTCTGAGCAGAAATATCCATCAATAGCGTACGATTCACATTCTGGTAATTACATGGTAGTATGGGTGAACCACACCTCTGAATACAATATAACTGGAAAAATCATCAATGCAAATACTATGCAGCCAATATCGGGAGATATTCCCATAGCAACTGTGCAGTCTTCCTCAGACAGCTTTACTTCCCCATATGTAGCAGCAGGAAATGGAGAATTCTTTGTAACCTATGTGAACTACAATTCTCCGTACAACATAACCGCCAAGATTTTTGATTCAAACGGTTCACTAATAACAAACAAGCCCATATCAATAGGTACAACATACAAGTATGGAAAGAGTTCAATGCCAGTAACATTCAACGGCACTGATTTCATTGTAGCATGGTCTAATGAGAATGAATCTATAATTACCACGTCATACAACTTAAATGGAACCATGGTCACTTCTAAAGTAGTATATAATGGTACAAACGGAGGAAATCCTGTAATTGCGTACGATTCGGATAACAAAGGATATTTCTTTGGGTGGACAGAGTATCAGGGCTCTGGTAAACCGTACAAGCTTTCATCTACCATATTAACAAACGATGAATTCGTGCCAGAGTTCAACTTCGTAGCACCAATTCTAGCAGTGGCTGCTGTCTCACTGGTGATTGTGAGAAGAAAGCATTAAACCCCAAAATTTTCTTTTATTATTTTTAGAAGCTCCTCTAAAATCATATTGTTGAGTTTCTCCCCTAGCTCCTTGTTCGCACCCTCAGGATTGCTGAAAGTTGCATAAGGAATCAACTCACGATAATCCCTGACAATCATGTACTTTCCTACAGATTTTTTCTCAAAGTGATAATCTTCCTTAACCAGTTCTGGACGAATCGCCATGACCCTTGATGTCTCTATCACGCCCGCATGAGAATCTTCCTCAGGCACGAGTTTACCACGGTACTGATATGCAATGTAATAATCTGAGAGAAGCATTATTTTCGCATACTCGTACTCCCTATTCACCTCCTCACAGGCGAGGCGCAGGGCAGCCATGTGGTTTCCGCTTGCGTGTCCTGATAGCACAACGATATTTCTCACACCGTGGCGAAGCACTTCGGAGAGAACATCCCTGACCAGAAGATAGAGGGTGTCAAATCCAATGGATATTGTTCCGGGAAATGATGCGAGGGACTCCGTCCAACCGTAGTGAATTGGAGGAAGAATTAGAGCTCCAAGTTCTGAAGCGATTCTCTCCGCCAAGTGGAGAGGTTGAATCATGTCGGTGTTTAAAGGAAGGTGATACCCATGAGCTTCAACACTGCCAATGGGCAGTATAACAAGAGGATTCTCTTTCACTATCTCCTCTATTTCCTTATAGCTGTACTCAGCCCAGTACAACCTCCTCACTTACATTCACCTCTTGCAAATGATGCTCCTCTTTTGCTTCCTTAAACCATGTTGTGAAACCGTGCTCTCTGCAATAGTAAACATTCAATTTCTCGTTGTATTCCGCCTGTTTTCCGCATACAGTACACACCATATTCATATTTTCACCTCCATTTACATGGGTCGGGGAAATGGCCCGACCCGTAGGCATCCCATCCCATTATAGACCTTTAGAGGAAAGGGCATCAATCAAACGCTTATCCCAATCTTTATCGTACTCTCTCTTTTCAACCCTTAGCCATGTTCTCAGAGCCGTGTTCACCACATCGTTCATATCTGTGTAAAACCCAGAATCCACAAACAATTCTGCCTGCCTGTAAACTTTCTCAGGGACTTTCACACATAATTTGACCTTTTTCCACTCCTCTTCCTTAAGCTCAACATACTCCTGCAAAAGCTCTCTCACAAGGTCAGATACACTCTTTCCTTCCCTTTCGCACAGGTCCTCTATTTTTAATTTGAGTTCCTCCGGAACACGCACTCCAATGAACATGCCCACCACTTGTTAAACATTTGTTTTACAAATGAAGTAATGCACAAACGGTATATTTTACTTTCGGTAAACTCAAAAATTTGACTAAAATTTTGTTAAACAAAATGAGACAAATTCTCAATAAAATATGATGAGACGTTGAAAAATTAGAGCTATCGTTTTAAATTTAATTCACTGAACTTCTTTAACTTCGGATTTCCCATTGCTCTTTTCCACTCTGAATATCACATCTGCCAAATTTCGCAATTCCTTCTCATGGCTAACGATTATTATCTGATCTGTGTCCATTCTATCCAATATGTCCTTTAGTTTATAAAGCTGGTCTTTACTGAATCCATCTGTGGGTTCGTCTAAAATGAGAAGATTTGTCTGTAGTCTCAGAGCTCTCTTTACCATGGAGTTTAGAGCCAGCCTGTAAGCCAATGCCACAGATGTTCTCTCTCCACCGCTCAGCGTGTCCATGGGCATGTCATAGTGCTGGTATCTTATTATCGGCTTGAAATTCTCATCCACCGTTGCAGAGTACTCACTCTCACCCATGAGTTCAATAAACCACTCTTCAAATAGAATGCGAAAATCTTCATTTATCGTGGATAGTCGCATTCTCTCAATGTCTTCCAATGCAGGTTTGAACTTCTCTAAAATCCAGTTTTTCAACTCTTCCTTTTTGCGGGATTCCTCTATTCTTCTCTCCAGTTCTTCATATCTCTTCTTCTTTAAGCTCATCTCCTCTCTGCGATTTTTTATTTCTTCTTCCATTGCCCTGATACGCTCTCTAAGTTCAGATATACTCTCTCTGAGCTTTACATAATTATCATGTGTGTTTTTGTGTGCATTTTCATCGTAATGCAGTGCCTCAATCTCAGATTCCAACTTCTTTATTTTACTCTCAGATGCTTTTATGCTCCCCTCCAACCCCTCAATCTCTTTCTTAAGGTCCTCCGCAGAGCTCAGCAATCCCTGTATTTTAGCGTGTTCCCGCCATGCTTTTTCAAGATCCTGCAACTCAACTTTCAATCTTTCGTATTTTTCTCTTATATCCTTCTTCTCAGATATTCTCTGCTCCAGAGTGCTGAGTTCTCTCCTGATTTCTGCAATCTTCTTCGCTCTGCTCTCAAGTTCAGATTTTCTACTCTTCAACTCATCTATGCTACTTCTCAATTTTGCTTCCCTGATTTCCATATTTTTTCTCTCTATTTTCTTACCTTTGACTTCTTCAAGCTCCGTACTGATTTTTTTCTTTTTTCTGCTGATATTCTCTAAATTCTCTTCAATTTTAGAAAGCTCCTTTTTGGCCTCATCTATCAGCCTGTGCTTGTGCTCTTCAGACAGGGGACGCTGGCATGTGGGACATATAGCACCTATGCCCTTCAACTCATCAATCCTTTTCTCTATTTCCTCCCTTTTTTCTTGATTTCTGCGAAATGCAACATTTAAAGTTTGCAGCATCTTATCAAGCTCATTCTCCTGCGATTCTAAGTCTCCATAACCTTTAATGCGCACCTCCACCTCCTGAATTTCAGTATTCAAATTCTTTATCTTATTGTTGATTTCATCAAGTTCCTTTGCCAATCCTTCCAACTCTGATAAACTGGCGTTTAACCTGACTCTCTCCCTTTCTAACTGATTCATGGATTCAATCTCTGATTCCAATTTCTCTCTTTCTTTCTTAAGTTTAACATACTTTGATGCTGGTCCCTCAAGCTCCTTGAGCCGTGCTTCAAGGTCCTTCATATCATCAAGTTTCTTGACTTTTTTTACAAGCTGCTCTTCAAGTTGTCTTTTTATACTTTTCTCCACAGATAGCTCTTTTGAGAGTCTATCTCTTTCAGCTCGTAGCTTTTCGTAATTTTCAAGTTTACGCTTAACTGATTCATGCTCCGCTACCAACCTTTCAAGCTCAGCTCTCGTTTCATTCCTATTATTCTCCATCTCTTTGATTTGCAATTCAATGCGCTCCATCTCTGATTGTATATTCTCCATCTCATCCCGATAATCTTTTATTCGCGCGGACTCTAATTTCAAATGCTCAACTACTATGTCGGAGTTGTCTTTGGCAATGCGATACTCATCAAGCTTGAACATCTTTCTTATCACTTCTATTCTTTCCTCGTCCCGACCCTCCAGTATGCTCTTCATAGTCTCCTGCGGAGTGTAAATCGCGTAAGTGACTATTGGCAAACTCCTTCTCCTCCTTCCCTGCACTCGCACACCCATTAGATTGAGAACATAGCTTCTTATCTCCTCTCCCGTCAGTGGCACTTTACCTTCAGGAGTGATTGCATAGGATTCATCGTTTGATATGCCCCGACCCCTATGAACCAACGAGCGATATATTTCGTATTCCTGTCCGTTTACCTCAAATTTAACCCTCACATAAGCTTTCTTTGCACCTTTTCTCATTAGGTTTCTGTAAAAATTGGGTGTTGAGTTTCCAAACATTGCAAATTCAAGTGCCATCAAAATTGTGGTCTTTCCACTACCAATGTCTCCTTCAAACAGTATGGTTCCTGTTGGAAAATTAATTTTAGTGTGCGTGTGGCTCCTTATGTTCTCCATCTCAATCTCGCGGATTATCATCGTGCATCACCCAAAAAATCAAATAGGTCTTTGCGAGGTACGCTTTTTTCATTTTTATTACCTTCATCTTTATTCACAACATCTTTCTCCACATTTCTATCAACTCGCCTTGCGTTTTCAATGAGTGTGCTGGCAGCACTCCATATTCTTGCTTTGAAATCATCATTTGACTCCTCTGAACTTTTTTCCTCTTTCAGCACATGAAACAATGAATGTGTAAAGTCCAATCCGTAATCTGAAATCTCCGCAAAAACCCTATTTTCTATCTCATCCTCACTGCTTCCAGATACTGTGAGTTTTCTGCGCTCTGCGGTGGTCAGCGCGTAGGTGTTTATCAAAGCGTCTGATGCGCTTCTCAATATGAGCTCGCGAATCTTTTGAAAATCAATATCACCTCTTTTTCCACTTTTAAGCTCCCCGTACACTTTCAATATAACTACACGATTTTTATGCTCTCTATCTGCAATTTCAATGAGCTTTTCTTCAAGCTTGGATGCTGACAGTCCAGAAGCGTTGACTTTATGCACCTCAAAATCACACACTTTCACAGGAACAAATTTAGGCTTGAAGTCCTCCACTATGTAAAATCCATGCTCCAAGTTCGCAAAGCGCTCAAGGTCCGTGTATGAAGAGCCGAACAAAGCACCTGTGTATCTCAAAGGTGCTCCGTTGAATTCGTACTCTATTCTCTCGTGTAAATGACCACCCGCATAGTAATCAAAGCCCCGTGGAAATTTAGAAAGCGGCACATCTTTTCTTTCGCTTATATATGAAGGCTTGAGCTCCGTGACTGTTGTATGAAAAACAAAAATCTTAGGTGAGGGTATGGATTCTAAAAATTCACGGTCAATAATATCTTCGTTGAAGTAGCGAACTTCCATTGCAGAGGTCAGGCCCGGCACACCCACAATTCTCACACCCGTGGGGTCTTCCACTGGAATCAATTGAAGCTTACCCTCAACCACTCTGTAATTTACAACTTTCTGAAACAGGCCAGTTGTGGCTAACACATCCAAAAGCGATGTGGTGCCTGCTGAAGAATCGTGGGAGCCATAAACTACATAGATTCTTATGCCTGCATCTCGCGCACGGTTCAGTATGCTAACTGCACTATTTGCTATGCTCATATCAGGAAGTGGATTGTGAAAAAGGTCTCCTGCAATTATTATAAAATCCACATTTTCTTCAATGCTCTTTTCCACAGCCAGCTCAAATGCCCGAAGATTAAATTCTCTAAGTGCACGATTTTTGCTGAACGCACCTAAATGCGCGTCCGCTATGTGTGCAAACTTCATAAGATAGAAATCAGAGAGTGATATTTAACAGTATCTCCGAAGGTTCAGCCCATCTGAACTGCCTGCTCCCTCAACTCGCCTCTCTCAAACCTGTACGGG
>CAYRMJ010000006.1:0-28772 GCA_964425415.1 uncultured Thermoplasmata archaeon
TCCGCAAAAAGATGGAAAAAATCGTGGACGGTTATGCGGCGCATGGATTTCGTACCATCGGCGTGGCTGTGAAACGAGAAAGATGGGAGTTTGTTGGCATAGTGCCCCTCTTTGACCCTCCGAGAGAGGACGCACCCCGCGCAGTGAAAGCGATAAAGATGATGAACGTGAAGATAAAAATGATAACAGGAGACCATGTGTCCATTGCAAAGCACATAGGTGAGATGCTGGGCATAGGAAAGAAGGCAATATCCTTCTCTGAAATAAAGGGCGAGTCAATGCACGTGGAGCATTTGATTGACGAGGCGGACATATTTGCGGAGGTGTTTCCAGAGCACAAGTTTGAAATCGTGGACATTCTGCAGAAGCGTGGGCATTTAGTTGCAATGACCGGTGATGGAGTGAACGACGCTCCAGCCCTGAAAAAGGCAAATTGCGGAATCGCAGTATCAGGAGCCACTGACGCTGCACGAGCCGCCGCTTCCATCGCATTGCTCCAGCCGGGGCTTTCGGTTATTGCAGATGCAATCAAAGAGGCTCGGCGCATATTTGCGAGAATGGAGAGCTACGTGGTTTACCGCATAACGGAGACCATACGAGTTCTGTTTTTCATTGCGCTCTCAATAATGGTGTTCAACTTCTATCCAATAACCGCTCTGATGATAGTTCTCATAGCCCTCCTAAACGATGTGCCAATTCTGGCAATAGCCAAGGACAATGTTGATGTGCCTTCGCATCCTGTGAGGTGGGACATGCACAAAGTTCTTCTCTTATCCACAGTTTTAGGAATTGGTGGGTTGATAAGTTCATTTTTGTTGCTTTACATTGCAAGAGATTTTTTTGCGCTCAGCATCTCCGCCATGCAGACCTTTGTGTTTCTGAAACTGGCAATTGCCGGGCACCTCACCATATTCGTTACGCGAAGCGAGAGGTTCCTGTGGAGTAGACCGAGGCCAAGCGGATTGCTGTTCTGGTCCGCGGTAGCTACCAAGATTCTGGCAACACTAATAGCAGGATTTGGAGTATTCATCACGGGAATATCATGGACACTCATAGGATTCATATGGATTTATGCACTGGCATGGATGCTCATACTGGATCAGGTGAAGTACTGGACGCTGAAAAAGGTGCATCTGATACTCTGAGAATTTTTTATCTTTCATCACACTTTGATTTTTTTGCATATATCACGATTTTATGATATTCTCTGTGAAAGCGCACAAGCTTTTAATATGAAAGGTGCATTCTTTTATGTGGCAGGGTCATATATTAGAAACTTTTTTATAGTGCATTTCAATTCGGCCAATCGGTGTTGAGATATGGAGGAGCTCCTTTGCACAATTGAATTCCTTGAGGAAGACGGCGTGTTCGTTGCAAAACTTCAAAGTCCATTGGGTGGATTGAGAGAGTACAGAAGTGCATCCTTTGACGAGATTCTGGATCAGGTGATGATAGAGCTTCAACAGGAGTTTGATGGAGTAGTTTAAATGTTGACTGAAGAGGAAAAGAACAGGATATTTTCTTTTTTGAAGGATAACGAATGCAATTGGGTATGGATAGATATAACCACCAATCGTGGTCCCACCAAAGTGGAGCAGTACTTTGGAGAGATGTTTGATGGAGATATGCTAAATCACTGGTCTCCTGCGGTATCAGAAGGTTATTTGGAAATAAATGGGGATAAGAATATAGTTATTCACTGGGTTGTAGGTGAGAGAGCTAAGCTTGTAAACATAAACTGCGTTGATGAAATTGATTTTGATAAGATTGACAAATCATTGTCTTCAACCATAATTCACAACAGCGTGATAAGAATAATGTCAGAAAAATTCTGATTAAAATTTAAGAATGTATTTCACTGAACTTTCTCCACGATATCTTTTCACCTCCACAACACCACCATGCTTTTCAAACATTCCCGTGAAAAATCCGTCTATAAACGGATAGATAGCATCGCTAATTTTGGTAACTCTTATCCAGTATGTATTATCGCTCATAGTTCTATACCCTGTGTGAAATATTGGCAGGTACTCTCTTGCGTAAATTACCATCTGCTGAACACTCTTTTTGGGAGGATACTTTCCAGTCACACCTTTGAAGCTCATATTGATATTATTTGCAAAATACGAGCCCATATCCTTTAAAAGAGATTCTGAGTTTAGCACATGTTGAGCTGCGTTAAGCACCCTTACCATGTACTTTGCAGGATAGTTCTCGTTGGATTTAATATCCTGAGCTTTAGTGAATAGAATTTCACTCTCATTCACGCGGTCTATTAGGGTGCGAAGCCCGTCAACGCCCCTCTTCTTCGTAACGAAATCCATTATCATTATTATTGATTCACCCTTTACCATTCTTCCATCACCCGTTCCCAATAGGAAACCACCAATATATATTTTTTCTGGAGAGACAAGAATGGCCCATGTGGGAAAGTATTAAATCCCTGATTTTCATATTCTATTCTATGCTGTTTCACTCGGTTCCTGGACTTGAGAAAATATTTGTGAAGGATGTAAACAAGCCAAAGGTCATACTGATAGTGGGTCCTCCGGGCTCAATGAAAACCACTTTTGCATACACTGTGATGACGCACTATTTAAGCAAAGCGGATGAATTTGGACTTTACACCACGCTGGAAGAGCCTGTGGATTCGCATCTGGCAAACATGGAGAGTTTGGGCATAAAGCTAACCAAAAATATGCAAGTCTCCGATATAAGCGATTTGAGAGAGATGGATTTGCTTTTAGATGAAAAAGAGGTAGTGGATTACATTGCATTGCTGGAGAAGATGATTGTACATTTCAAAGAGGAGATGAAGGACCGATTCTCCTTTTTCACTCTTGATTCCCTCGGAGCTCTTTATTCCCTCATTCCAGATCTCACCAATGTGAGACAGCAGATGTTCTACTTTATGCGCACTCTCAGAAGTTACAATTTGTACTCATTCATAATAATGGAAGAACAACTGGGTGGAGGATTGAGTTACCTTGGTAACGAAGGATTCTTAGTTGACGGCATAATACACTTGGGCGTGGACAGGTCTCGGGGCCGATTGGTTCGCTATCTGCAGGTGGAGAAGATGAGAACTGCAGAGCACAGCATGGAAAAGTTTGCGTTTGAGTTCAAAGATGGAAGATTGAACATATTGGGTCCAATATTTGAGTGAATCAGATATCAAAAAGCACCTTTGCGTATCCTTCTTTTGTGTTTATTTCCAATTCGTGGTATGTGACCGCCTTTATTTCTAATTTTATTTTGTGCTTTTTTGTGTCAAGCGGCTCTCCTAAAGCCACCCCCCGAAGATGAAAACCATCATCGTATTTTGAGATTATAACATTGAAATCGTTCATAACCACGTATTCCGTGCTGTAAGTATACAGCAACTCTGATAGGTAATCCACCAGCAAATCTTCAATGGTGGGTGAACGAATATTAACACGGTATTTGCCTACAGAATCCACATTTTCTAAATCTACCATTATATCAAACATCGCATAAGCAGCCCTCTCAAACAACTCTTCGGCAGTCTCACCATGCACAACTATACCTATATCTGCAGTATGGTCAAGTATCTCGTAATCCTGAGAATACGCCATGCATCAGGTATTTACTTAAAATGCTTAAACCTTTGCGCTCAAACTGGCGTTTCTTTAATATAAAAGCTCTCCTTTCCCCGCTTATGGACACCATAGTGTTGGCGGTGGGTGGAAACGCGTTGCTTCGTCCGGGTGATAAGGGCACTGCGAAGGAGCAGATGCTCCGGGCAAGGCAGACTGCTGAGGAGATACACAGGTTATTTGAAAAATTCAAAATTGTAATCACACACGGGAACGGCCCGCAGGTGGGTGCAATTCTTCTCCAAAATGAGCATTCAAAGGATGTTGTTCCTGCAATGCCTCTGGACGTGTGCGGCGCCATGAGTCAGGGTGAGATAGGATATTTCCTCGCACAGGGATTTCACAGCGTGTTCAGAGAGCATGGAATTGAAAAGGAAGTGGTGCCTGTGGTGACCAGGGTTGTTGTGGACGCTAAAGACCCTGCTTTTGAGAATCCAACAAAGCCCATTGGCCCCTTTTACACTGAGGAAGAGGCAAAGAGACTCGCTAATGAGAGAGGGTGGCATGTGATAGAGGATTCAGGAAGAGGATGGAGAAGAGTGGTTCCGAGCCCTGACCCGAAGGAGATAGTGGAGAAGGAGATAATACGATTGATAATTGACTCAGGCCATGTTCCCATTGCCGTGGGCGGCGGTGGCATTCCTGTGATACGAAAAAACGGAGAGCTTATTGGAGTGGAGGGTGTGATTGACAAGGACCTGGCTTCTGCGACCCTTGCAAGGGACATAAAGGCGGATCGCCTGTTCATTCTAACCAGCGTGGAGCAGGTGTACCTGAATTTCGGAACTCCCCAGCAGAAGGCGATAGATGAGATGAGCGTGGATGAAGCGAAGAATTATCTGGAAGAGGGACACTTCAAGAAGGGAAGCATGTATCCGAAGATTTTAGCTTCAATTCGCTTTATTGAGAACGGCGGAAAGGACGTTTTAATAACCTCACCTGAGAGGGTGGTGGATGCCCTCAACGGAGAGACGGGCACGAGGATAAGGCGGTAAGTTTAAGGTATGAATGGAGATATATGCTCATGGATGACCACGGGGACATGCCCATAGTTAACGCCCTGAAGAGCATAAATACCTACACAAAATGGTGCACACCCTCCATTCTTCCCGAGCAGGAGAAGATAATCAATCCATACAAAACGGACATATCCGTCTCCGCTCACTTTTTGGGAAGCTATGTGGACAACACGGGCGTGTTTAAGGAGGCTCAGGAGAGAGCAGCGAAGGTGTACGGTGCTGACAGAACAGTATTCAGCGTGAACGGAACCACGGGCAGCAATTTCATAGTTATGAGAATGCTCACACTGGAGCACGACAACCCACAGATTTTAGTTTCAAGAAACATACATCATTCCATTCTCCATGCTGCTGAATGGCTTGGAGTGAAGTTCAGATTCATCAAATCTTTCTACGATTCCCAGTTTGAGACCCTCGTTCCTCCGAGACCTGAGGACGTTCTTGAGACACTGAACAATTATCCAGAGAGTGATGCTGTCATTATCTCCTCTCCTTCTTACTCCGGACTGGCTGCGAGGATTGATGAGATAGTAAAGGTTGTGAAAAATTTTGATGCGGGAATAAAGGTCATAGTGGACGAGGCTTGGGGCTCTCATTTCCATTTCTCCGATGAGCTTCCGAAGAGCGCGATGCAATCTGGAGCTGACATTGCAGTGCAGAGCACACACAAGCAGGGCGGCTCATTGCAGCAGACTGG
Source organism: uncultured Thermoplasmata archaeon (assembly GCA_964425415.1). Taxonomy (GTDB): domain Archaea; phylum Thermoplasmatota; class Thermoplasmata; order Thermoplasmatales; family Aciduliprofundaceae; genus JAADDK01. Next base: position 5,334 of record CAYRMJ010000006.1, read on the forward strand.
AATGATACACTGGAAGGAGAAGTACGTGAACTCGGAGCTAATGTACGAGGCATTCAGAGAGTATGCAACCACCAGCCCATCATACCATCTTCTCGCATCGCTGGATGCAGTGCGGGAGTGCATGGAGAAGCGGGGAAGGGAGATAGTGGAATCTCTGATAAAGAAGGCCGATTACTTCAAGGACCTCATCGGCAAGAAACTAATACCGCCCCTAAAGATAATGGACGATTCCCTTGAATTTGACCTCGTTCGTGATTACATATCCGGATACGATAGGACCAAGACGAACATAGCCCTCACGAAGGTTGCAGAGAGCGGATTTGAGATATCGCAAAAATTATGCAAAAATCACCACATAATTGTGGAAAAAAGCGGATTGAACACTGTTCTGTTTGTGACCACGCACTCTTTGAAGTACGGGGATGTTGAAAAAACTGTTAAGGCGCTTGCATCCACACTCAAGGATGCGCACAAAGTGCAGAAAAAAGAGCTGATACCTAATCCATTCAAGCACCTTGAAACAAAGCCTGTGATTGAGCCCCACACAGCGAGGAGAGTTGCACAGACCATTGGAAGAGTGGTTCCAATTGAGGACTCCATCGGCAAAATTGCCGCAGAGCATATTGAAGTTTATCCTCCGGGCATACCCGTTATACTGGAAGGATTTAGAATAACTGAGAACAATGTGAAGTATCTTAAAATAACGCACAGTCTCGGTGGGCACATAAGCGCCAGAGACCCTGAACTGAAAACAATATACGTCCTTTGATTACCTCTCATCCACCCTCTTTTTCAATTCGTGCAGCTTGTTTAAAGCGTCCAGAGGGGTCATGTTCATTATGTCCAGCTTTCTTATATCTTCAATTATGTCCTCGTAATCTCCCGTGCCGAACAGAGTGGCCTGAATGACTTTTTTCGTTCTCCGCACCTCTATCGCATTCTCCCTCTCTATTAAATCCAGAACTTCTTTAGCTCTGTCTACAACCTTTTTTGGAAGTCCCGCTAGGCGTGCCACCTCTATTCCATAGCTCTTGCTCATCCCTCCGGGCATTACCCGACGTACAAAAACTATGCCATCGGGAGTCTCCTTTACTGCAATGTGATAATTTCTAATGTGTGATAGCACATTTTCAAGGTCTATGAGATGATGATAGTGGGTTGCAAACACGGTTCTAGCCTTTATCTCGTTGTGTATGTGCTCCGTGACGCTCCATGCAATGGCAAGGCCATCGTAGGTGCTGGTTCCACGGCCAATCTCATCAAGGAGAATGAGAGAGCGCTCGGTGGCAGTGTTCAGAATGTTTGCCACTTCAACCATCTCCACCATGAAAGTTGAGCGCCCTCGGGTTATGTCGTCGCTCGCTCCCACGCGGGTGTATATCCTATCCACCATTCCAATCTTCGCATAGCCTGCTGGAACGAATGAGCCCATCTGCGCCATTATGGTTATCAGGGCAATCTGACGCATGTAAGTGCTCTTTCCAGCCATGTTCGGGCCAGTGAGTATTATGAACCGAGCCTCATGATTCATGTGAGTGTCGTTGGGCACGAAATTGACGAAGTTCTCCACCACAGGATGCCTGCCATCGCGAATCTCAATGTCCATGCTCTCGTCCACCGTAGGTCTGGTGTAATCTCTCTCTGCTGCGATGTGTGATAGAGACAGAAGCACATCCAGATTGGCAATTTTCAGAGCAGTGTCTCTTAAAGCCTTTGCATCATCACTAATTTTTTTAACCACTTCCTCATAAATCCTTCTCTCCAGCTCCCCCATTTTCTCCTTTGCGCTCAAAATGCGGTATTCCAGATCTTTCAGTTCATCGGTTATGAATCTCTCTGAATTTTTGAGTGTTTGCTTTCTGCGATATCTTTCAGGCACTTTGCCTAAATTTGCTTTGCTAACCTCAATGTAGTACCCCATCACATCGTTGTATCCAATTTTGAGATTCTTTATACCTGTCTTTCTTCTCTCCTCTGATTCCATATCCATTATCAATTTTTTTGCATTGTGCATGACGGTTCTCACGCTGTCCAACTCAGAGTTGAAGCCATCTTTTATCACTCCCTCTCCTACGGGTACATCTCCTGCAATGCTGCTCTCAAGCAACTCAACCACATCGTTGATTTTTGCAGGTATTTGAAGAGATTTCAGAAGCTCTGAGCTGAAGTTTAAATTTATTTTCTGCACTATTTTCAAGCTCTCCCTGAGATTCACCAAGTCCCTCGGCGTAGCTTTTCCCATAACTACTCGCGATTCAATGCGCTCAAGGTCCTTAACATCTCTGAGCATATCTCTGATTTCCTCCCTCTCCATTCCCTTACCAACCAGCTCTTCCACGGCATCAAGTCTCTTTTTGATTTCTTTCACATCTACCAGCGGTTTTTGAAGCCACCTCCTGAGCAATCGTGCGCCCATGGGCGTGCGCGTGGCATTCAATGTTCCGTATAAAGTGTATCTCTCATCGTTCATTGCACTTTTGAAAACTTCAAGATTGCGGAGCGTGGTGGAATCCAACACCAAAAATTTCTCGTTGAAGTACCCACTAAGAGAATCCACATTTTTGAGCTCACTTCTTGTGTTTTCCTTTGCGTACTTCAGCGTTGCCGCGGCAGCTTTAAGTGCCAAAGCGCTCAGTCCGAACCCACCCAAGTCTTGAACCCTGAAATGCTCCTTCAACACCTGTTCATAATCTTCAAAATAGGACTCATCCAGAAGCTTAACTGAAGATTCAAATTTTATGTTTGCGGTGGCATTTACCAGAATCTCCGATGGGCTTAGCCTCATAATTTCAGCCTGAAGATCGTATTTATTCAGCTCACCTCCAAAGAACTCTCCCGTGGAGATATCCAATGCGGCAAAACCGTATCTGTTTTCTGAGCCGTAGATTCCCATTAAAAAATTGTTTTCCACGCCTAAAAGGGAATCTTCCACCAATGTGCCGGGAGTGACTATTCGCACCACATCTCTTTTTACAAGACCTTTTGCCTTCTTCGGGTCTTCAAGCTGTTCGCATATTGCCACACTATATCCTTTTTTCACGAGTCTTGAGAGATACGCGTCCAGTGCGTGGTGCGGCACACCGGCCATCGGCACGGGCTCATCTTTGCTCCTTCTGGTCAGCACTATGTTCAACTCTCTTGAAACTAACTTTGCATCCTCTCCGAAAGTCTCGTAAAAGTCCCCCACCCTGAAAAATAGGATATGCTCTTTGTACATTGATTTTATGCGAAAGTACTGCTCCATGAGTGGGGTCATCCAACAGACAATATTTTTCCAATTTAAAAACTTTCCATGCGGTTGTTCAGTTGATTTAAAATCGTTATTTTGCTCGGTTATTTTAACGAAATTCAGAATTGGACATAAAAACTGTGGTTTCAAGTCGGAAAAAGTAATATATAGATATGCAATCTCCCACCCATGCCTGAAAACAGCGGCGCATCTGGATATGCCTTTGTGGCTACAATAAGCTTCATAACATGGTTGGCTCTAACGTTCTCGCCCGGGATGACCATAGAAGCGTTCATTCAGGAGTTCATTGTGGGATTGATGGTTTCGTTGGCAGTTGCCGCGGTAACTTACAAACATCTTCCAAATGCGTCAATGAAATACTTCTCTCCAAAAAGGCTTGGGTACCTGTTTGTGTATGTTATAGTGTTCGTATGGGAAATGATAAAGGCAAATTTGAACATGGCTGCGATAGTTTTGAGTCCAAAACTTCCATTAAAGCCGGGAATTGTTAAGATTAAAACGGATTTGAAGGGTAATTTTCCTCTTCTGCTCTTGGGCAATTCCATAACCTTAACGCCCGGAACAATGACAATGGAGGTGAATGGAGACACGCTATACATACACTGGGTAAAACTATGCGATGACCTATCTGAGGCTGGAGATATAATAAAGGGCTCTTTTGAAAAGTGGTTGAAGGGGGTGTTCTCATGACTTACGAGCTTGATTTCTATCTTATGTTGGGTGTGATAATTCTTCTTGCAGTGGGCACTTTTTTGGCCCTATATCGCCTGCTGAGGGGCCCCAGTGCTGCTGATCGCATGGTGGCTCTTGATGCGATAACCAATGTGACCGCGGGAATGCTCATGATCATAGCTTTCATCTCAGGAAGGTTCATTTATGTTGATGTAACCCTCGTGTTTGCCATTTTATCCTTCGTTGGAGTGATAGTGGTGGCTCGCTATCTGGAGGGAGGTCTATGATTGAACTCATTCTCTATTACATAGGACTGGCCCTGTGCTACATAGGCGCTTTGTTCTTCATACTGGGTGGCATAGGTCTTTTGAGAATGCCCGATGTTTACAACAGAATGCAGGCGTCCACCAAGACAACAACATTGGGGCTAATGTCCATAATACTGGGTGTGGGACTCATGCAACCTTACTGGATTATAAAAGCCATTGTTATAATCATATTTATAGCTCTCACTGCGCCCGTTGGAGCAAGCGCCATGGCCCGCGCAGCATACAAAAGTGGCATACCACTATGGGAAGGTACAGTTCACAACGATTGCGATGCACCGTCCTGCAGAAAGGAGGTGAAGGGAGAATGATGCTGTTTACCTATCTTGCGTGGATTCTCGCGGTTCTGATAATTGCTCCTGCAATTTACGCAGTTGAGTCAAAGGATTTGCTTTCGGCGGCCATAGCTGCGGGATTTGCGGATCTCTCAGCAGCTCTGATTTTTTTGGTGCTTCAAGCTCCTGATGTGGCCATAACTCAGGCGGCCATAGGGGCTGGAATCACGCTTGCGGTATTCGTTTATGCCATTAGAAGAACAGAGAGGTGGGAACAATGAAAAAGTATCTTGCAGCTTTGATAGCCGTGCTGGTCTTTGCAGTTCTTGCGTATTTCTTCATAACATGCGGTGCTCCAGTGGATTATATGCACACAACCGGATATGTGAATCCCATCACACATCAGCAATCTAACCAATCGGTGCCACAGCAGTATGTTAAGGATACTAAGAGAGATACGGGTGCAACAAATGCGGTTACAGCGATAGTCGTGGAATACAGAGGTTTTGATACATTGGGTGAGGTTACCGTTCTGTTCACCGCGGCCACGGGAGTGGCTGTTATAATAGAAGGGCTCAGAAGAAAGATGGAGAGAGTTGTTGAGCCAAACTTCATATCAAAGGTTGGAAGTGTGGTAGTGCTTCCGTTCATAGTTTTGGTTGGAACTTACATATTTATTCACGGGCACCTAACTCCCGGCGGTGGCTTTCCGGGTGGTGCTGTTATAGCTTCAGGCTTTCTTTTGCTCTTGTTGGTTCACACCACCAAAGGCCTTCCTGAAAAGAGTCTGTCAGTTACTGAGAGCGTTGCGGGTATGACCTACGCGCTCATCGGTTTGCTGGGTCTGATACTCGCCACCGAGTTTCTGCAAAACTACCTGCCCCTCGGAATTTACGGAACTGTGTTCAGTGCTGGAATAATTCCCCTCATTTACATTGCAATAGGATTCAAAGTTGGTTCTGAGCTTGGAGGAATACTCAACAACCTCAAGGGGGTGCATGAAGAATGACTTACGAGCTTCTTGAGCCCATATACATAATTTCTTCTGCGCTCATTGCCATTGGACTTTACGGAGTGATGAGCAAAAGAAACATACTCAAAATCATACTTTCTCTGGGATTGATGGACACTGGAGTTAATATACTCATAGTGGCCATGGGCTATGTGCCCGGAGGTACGGCACCAATTGAGAACGGAAACTATCCTCTCTACATGGACCCTGTGCCCCAAGCTCTGGTTCTCACGGCCATAGTTATAGGCGTGTCTGTCACCGCGCTTGCTCTTGCTGTGGCCATGGGCTATTACAAAAAAACAGGCACAATTGAACTTGACAAGGAGGGGGTGATGAAATGGTAGTGCCTCCAGTACTTCTCATCGCTCTTCCGCTCTTCTTTGCGTTCTTTGCGCCCTTAGTGGGTATGAAGTTCAAAAACGGAGTTAAATCTTACACTCTGCTTGTTCTTTTGATAAACACCGCTATCTCCTATTTCCTGTTTATGGAAGTGATGCAAAAGGGAGTGGTGTATGAACAGCTTTCAGGGTTTTATCCGCCTGTGGGCATTCTGCTATCTGTGGGGTACATTGGAGCAATACTCGCTTTGCTGATAAATACGCTCTCACCCATAGTTTACATATCTTACTTCGGCGATTCTGAAAACTCTGTTAAATTCTCAATGCTGTATATGCTCGTAACTGCCTCTTCAACAGGTATAGTGATAACTGGAGACCTTTTCAATATGTTCGTGTTCTTTGAGATAACTGCGGCTGGTTCTTACGGTCTGGTGGCTTCGTTGAAAACCAAAAAATCCTTTGAAGGTGCCTTCAAGTACATAGTGCTCGGCTCCGTGGGCTCTGCGTTTCTGCTCTTGGGCATTGCCACAATTTATGGATATCTAAAAACACTGAACTTCTACGATATAGCCATTCGCATCTCAACAATGCCCCTATCCGCAAGGCTCATGGCTTTCATATTCCTAATAATTGGCATTGGCGTGGAAGCCGAGCTGTTTCCGCTCAATGGCTGGGTTCCCGATGCATACGAAGGCTCAAGCAATCGGGTTGCAGCATTTCTGTCGTTGGGACCTTCCAAATCTGGAATATATGCCATAGCAAGGCTTATTTTCACTCTTCTGCCCATAGCTTCAGGATTTCAGCTTGCGCTGATTTTAGGTGTGTTCACACTGATAATAGGAGAGCTTGCGGCTCTCAGGCAGAGTGAGGTAAAGAGAATGCTTGCGTACTCGTCCATTGGCCAGATGGGTCTCATTTTAGTTGCTTTCTCATTGCACAGTGCGTTGGCATTTGTGGCGGCTGTATTTCTAATGATCAGTCATGCCCTCGCAAAGTCCCTGCTTTTCTTAGGCACCAAAAATTACAGTGCTGGAACTTTCAAAAATCCATGGGTCGCGGTTCCTCTGTTTATCGGCGTGTTGTCCATAATAGGCATGCCACCGTTCCCCGGGTTCTGGGGCAAGTGGTACCTGATGGTGGACATGGCCTCCAGAGGATTCTGGACGATAATCTTGATGGTTATATTTGCGGCGGTTGTTGAGGGAGTGTACTATGCAAGATTCATACATAGAGGCGCTATGGAACAAAGCGCGAATGGTTTAAGCGGTGGTGAAATGACTGCCATAATACTTTTGGCTGTGATTCTAATTCTGGTGGGTCTGTTCCCGCAGTACGTATACACACCTGCAGTTCATGCAGCCTCTTCTCTGCTGGGAGGTGGTCCATAATGATTATGGAAACAATAGGCGTGTTCATCGTAGGTGCCATCATTGTCGGGTTGCTCAATCGCTATCCTCGCATTTCAGGAACAATAGCGTTCTTCATATCTCTCTTACCGTTGTTCGCCATGCTATCTTGGAGTGCAATCATGGGAATCCATTTTCCAAATTACCTCAAGCCCCTATCATTTGAAACTTCATGGAGCTACAATCTTGGCCCCGGCACATTGAACCTTCAAATCACTCCGCTGGGCTGGTTCTTCCTGTTTCTGCTATCCACGCTATTTCCAATGGTTATATTGTTTGCCATATCATTTGTAAAGAAAAACGCTGGCGGATTCTACGCTGCAATGCTAATCACCATGCTCGGCTCATTCGGAATACTGCTTTCGCGCGATATGCTGAGCTTCTTTGTGTTCTGGGAGATAATGTCATGGAGCATACTTGCTCTGGTGATCAGAGGTGGAGATAGAAGAGCCATTGTATCATATCTCTCGTTCGGTGCGCTATCTGCAATGCTCATACTCTTCGGATTCATGATTTTATATCACGAAACTGGCACATACACATTTGCAGACATGCACCTGAATTCCGGGAGAATGACCTTTGTGGCCCTATCTTTGCTCGTCTCTGGCTTTGCGGTTAAGGGCGCGCTTATGCCCCTGCATGTGTGGGCTCCACACGCGTATTCAAAATCAGAAGAGCCTTTCGTTGCGTTCCTATCTGGAGGTCTCAGCAAGCTGGGATACTTCGGAATTATTCTGTTCATGTACGGAGTTGCGGGCTTCTCTTTGCTCTCATCATGGGGCACATTTCGCGGAGTGCCGTGGTTCGGATACTCTCTCGCAGTCGTTGGAGCGTTCACCGCATTCGCAGGAACTATTCTGGCGGTTATGCAGGACGACCTTCGCAAGCTCCTAGCCTATTCTTCCATTGGGCAGCTGGGATACATTGCAATAGGAATAGGAATCGGCACACCTCTTGCGCTCACAGGCGCGCTGTTTCAGGCATTGAATCACACATTCTTCAAGGCAGTTCTGTTCCTTGCGGCTGGCGCCGTTTACTATCGCACAGGAAAGTGGAAGATAAGCGAACTTGGAGGGCTGGGATACAGAATGCCCTTCACGTTCCTCGCGGCTCTGTTTGCAATATTCGCCCTCGCATCCATACCCATAACCAGCGGCTTCGCAGCAAAGTGGCTTCTCTACGAGGCTGCCGTTGAGAAGAAGTTCCTGTTCGTCACGCCCATAATGCTGATTGCAGGCGTGGGCGCGTTTCTCTACGCTTACAAGATTCTCTACGGCGTGTTCTTGGGTGAGCCGAGGTACGATGTTAAGGAAGCTCCGATATCGCAGTTGATTCCCATGTGGATTCTTGTTCTTCCCCTCATAATTTTCCTCATATTTCCGGGCTGGTTCGTGGACATGACCGCTGCAATTCTGCATGGATACGGTCTTAATCCAATTCCGCACACCGCATTCGTGATTACCACCTCGCTGGCAGCTTACAACACCCTCGCCGTGATTATAGGATTCATCGCAACTCTGCTATTCGCATTCATACTTTACAAATCCAAACCTCAGGAGAAGGTTCCGCATGAGGACAACTACCTCGCAGGAGAGCCTCCTGAGCTTTACGAGTACATATCCATGCATGCAGCCTCCAACTACTACGAGCCCTTTGAGGATGTATTCCTTCCATTTTTCAGGACGGGAGCTGAGAGAATGTGGGAAGTAATACTGGCAGGTGGAGAAGTTCTGGGAACAGGTGCTAGGAGAATTTACACGGGCCTGACTGAAGATTACACGATTTACATAGTGATTTTCTTCCTTATACTGGTGGGATGGTGGTTGCTATGGTAGATTACGTGAAAATCACATTGGATATAGTAACGATGCTCGTAATGACTGCCCTCGGATTCGCAATAGGAATGTTGTTCAATGGAATTGCGAGAAAGATAACCGCGAGAATTCACAACAGGGTTGGCCCTCCAATATATCAGGGCTACATTGATGTGCTTAAATTGTTCACCAAGAAGACGAACATATCTCACGGTTGGATTTTTGACTTTGCAGCCCTGTTCTCCGTAGCGGGAATCGCCCTTGCGTTTCTCTTCCTTCCAGTGGCAGGATTCTCCCTTCTAAGCGGAGAGGGCGATTTGTTCCTGATTCTATATCTCCTTGCAATCCCCGCCCTTGGATTCGCCCTTGGTGCAGGTGCGAGCGGCAATCCCAATGCGGCTGTGGGAATAATGAGGGCTTTGATGAGCATGCTCGCGTACGAGCTTCCGCTGGTGATGGTTATAATAGCGATGATGGTTCATTACGACACCACGAGCCTCGCGGTGATTGTGCAGAAGCAGGCGAATTTTCATTGGGCTCTGTTCATACCTGTGTTCTTCATAGGCGCTCTTGTTGCCGATATGGCCCTGCAGGGCATGCTTATGGAGAAGCCCTTTGATATACCCATTGCGCCACATGAAATAGCCTCCGGACCCATGGTTGAGTTCGGCGGAAAGCATCTCGGTGCATTGATGCTCTACAAGATGATGGGCATAGTGGTGGAGACAACGCTGTTCGTGGATTTGTTCCTTGGCGGAGGCGTGGTTCTTAGCGTAGCTCACTACGGATGGATTGCGTACATCGTCAACTTCTTGGTGTGGTTCGCACTTATATTCTTTGTGTTCTTCATCGCTCTGCTGATAAATGCAGTCTTCCCGAGATTCAGAATTGAGCAGGCCCTCAAATTCTACTGGAAGTACGACGCTCTGGTGGCGTTGCTCATACTGATATGGATATTTGCGGGGGTGAATGTATGAATCATGAAGAATGGAGCAAGCTGGCAAGGATAATGAGCAAACGTTCGCTCTGGATGGTGCATTTCTGCACCGGTTGCGGAGCAATGGAGATGCCCCCAGTAATGACATCTCGCTACGATATGGAGAGATTCGGAATGCATGCCATGGCCACACCGAGGCAGGCGGATGTGTTCTTGGTCACAGGCTATCTTGCAGTTAAAACCCTGAAAAGGGTCGTGCAAGTTTACGAGCAGATGAGAGACCCAAAATACGTGATAGGTTTCGGCTCTTGCACGATAAATGGAGGAATGTACTGGGACTCTTACAACACCATAAAGGACCTGAGCAAGTACATACCCGTTGATGTTTACATAGCTGGGTGCATGCCCAGACCTGAGGCGATCATTGACTCATTCTTAAAGCTCATGGACATGATAGACAAAGGTGAAGCTATAGGATGGCAGAAATATCGCAAGTATTACGATCAGTACAAGAGGAATCAGAGAATGGCGTTCTCGTACAGGCTTGATGAGGTTAAGGACATCAAGGAGGATGATGAAAATGAAAGCTAAAGAACTCTTCCCGGATGCTCAGGAACTGCGCTCAGGGAGAATTAGGATAGAGACCACAAAGGATAAGGTTGGCATGATAATAAAAAAACTCAAAGACAATGGATACTCCCATTTTGTACTTCTGTCATGCGTGGACTGGATAAAGGAGGGAAAGTTTGAGCTGGTTTATCATATGTGGTCCTACGAGTACAGGGAGCATGTCATGATTTCCACGAAAATCAACAGGGATGGTGAGAGCATGCTTTCCCTCCGTGCGCTGTTTCCGCAGATTGAAACCTACGAGAGGGAGATTCACGAAATGTTCGGGGTGAATTTTGTTGGCAATCCCCGGCTTGGAGAGTTCATTCTGGAAGGCTGGCCCCACATGCCGCCCATGCGCAAGGACTTTGACACCGAGAAATTCGTTAAAGATTTCTATTACAAGATTCCAGAGGTGAAGGAAGAATGATGAAGGAATACGAGCTGTTCATAGGTCCAAATCACCCCGGCGCCACGGGAAACATGAGCTACCATGTGTGGGCTGAAGGCGCCACAGTTAAGAAGGCGGAGACTCGTGTGGGCTACCTTCACCGTGGATTTGAGAAGCTTATGGAGAAGAGAATCTGGATGCAGAACGTGCCATTGGTGTGCAGAATATGCGTTCCAGAGCCAGATGTGAACGAGGCAGCGTACTCCATGGCCGTGGAGGACCTCATGGGCTGGGAGATTCCTGAGAGGGCAAAGTACATACGAACCCTCATTCTGGAGATGGCGAGAATCGGTGCTCATCTCATGACCGTGGGAGGCATAGCAGCATCTCTCGGAATCTACACTGCGGCGCAGTGGGGAGTGGGAGATAGAGATTATCTTCTGGACATATTTGAGCAGATAACAGGTGCTAGGGTTTATCACATATACATCTGGCCCGGAGGCGTGAGGTGGGATTTGCCGAAGAATGCAAAGGAATTAATCACTAAGGTTCTTGATTATCTTGAAAGCAGAATGCCCCTTTACGATGACCTCATAATGAAGAACAAAGTGTTCATAAGGCGTGCAGCCGATGTGGGTGTGATTCCGAAGGATAAGGCAATTGAATGGGGCGTCACGGGCCCGAATCTCAGAGCAGCAGGATACCATCTTGATTTCAGGAAGCTGGAGCCGTATGCGGCATACGATAAAATTGATTTTGAAGTTCCGTACTATCCCAAGCTGGGAGATTACGAAGTTCTTTCAGAGGGAAGTGATATCTACACCCGCACGGCGATAAGAATGCTGGAAATTCAGCAGAGCGTGAACATAATCAGGCAGGCGCTTAAGGACATGCCTGAAGGAGATGTGCTGTTGAAGCATCCACAGTGGTTTGCGTGGAAGGTGCCTGCAGGATACGCGTACAGAAGGGTGGAGAGCTCAAAGGGCGAGTTTGGGTACTTTGTGGTTAGCGACGGAGGAAAGAAGCCGGTGCGCGTGCATGTTCGCGGACCTTCATACACCCACGGCATAAACGTGCTGGAAACCATCGCGCCGGGATTGAACATAGCCGATTTTGCTCCAACTGCAATAAGTCTGGACGTGTGCCCTCCGGACATTGAGAGGTGATTCAGATGGGTGGAAGCGTTACAAAACCATTTCATGCGCTGGTGCATCTCGCTCGCAAGCCCCATACTGTAAAGATTCCCTATGAGAAGCACACAGACATGCTCGGCACCGAATTGCCAACCGAAAGGTACAGAGGCTATCACACCAATAACATAGAGACCTGCATAGGCTGCGGATTCTGCGGTAGAATATGCATGAACGCCGCAATAACCTACGTGGAGATTCCAGAGCTGAAGGGCGTGGTCAAGGGGCTTCCGAAGAGGCCAGTCATAGATTACGGAAGATGCTGCTTCTGCGGCCTGTGCACCGATGTGTGCCCGACGAAATCCCTCAAGCTAGTGCCAAAGTACAACTACGTGGATGAGGACAAGAGAACTTTCAAAGTAATTGCAAGTCCGCTCATAAAGGAGAATGACGGATTCAAAATAAAGAGAGATTACTTGGTGTTTGACTTAGATGACTTGCGCAGCAAGATGGGTGACTACATTCAGGACATAATCCGAAAGAAAGAAGAGGAGAAAAAGAAAGCGGCGGAGAAAAAAGAGAAAAAGTAAAACGGCAATTTTTTAAACAATTATTGCATCTCTTCTTTTATGGGTTCTAAGATAAGGATTGCGGCGGGTATTGTCGTTATCTTGCCTGCAGTTTTACTATTTGCGTTGGATTTCTCATCCCTGAGATCAATGTTGCTTGAGATACTTGCTCTAATTGCATTTCTCACCTCTATACTCACTGGAAAGAAAATGGCCATGTATCTTCATGATCTTCATCTTGCCTCCTCCAAAAATTACTCTCTGGGCCCTGCAATGTTCATCTACGCGTGGCTGATCGCTTTTGTTATCTTCCTTCTTATTTACACAATCATGAAACTTGCCCTCGGATATTTTGTAAAGATAGTTATGTTGCCTTTTGGCGGAAGCTATGTTGGGCTTATTTACAACACGCTGCTACTTTTTGGCGTATATCTGCTTTTCAATGGCGTTTATTTCTCCAAATCTAATTTTCTGACTCTCTGGGGCAAAGCAGCAGAAAGAGGAGCAAAAATGCCTCGGCGCATGGCTGGGAACATAGGTGAAACCATGCGAAGGTTCATGAGATGAGTAAATCTTTTTATCGGTTCAGCCGTTCCCCAACTATGCCTGTGATTAGACTGCAGCGAGCTGAGCTTGAACGATTGGGCATAAGCAAAGATATTTTAATTGAAAATGTGAGTATGCTGGGTGCAGATCTGAAAGACGCCTCAGGCGAGGAAATTTTAGTAGAGTTCTTTCCTGACCGTCCTGATCTTTACACTGTTGAAGGTGTGGTTAGAGCTTTAAAGTATTATGCAGAACTTGAAAAACCCAAAAAATATAAGCTCAAAGAGGGATCTGTGGAGATAAATGTGAATGCTTCTGTGAAGAGAGTTAGGCCTTTCGTTGTTGGTGCCGTTATTCGTAATATAGAAGTGGACAATTTGATGATAAAGAGCATGATGGATTTTCAGGAGAAGTTGCATTTCACCGTTGGCAGAAAGAGAAAGAAGGTTGCTATAGGCATTCACGATTTTGATAAAGTGAAACCTCCATTTATTTATACAACCAAGCCTCCAGAATTCTCGTTTGTACCTCTTGGATTTGATGAAGAGATGCCTCTAAAAGATATAATTGAGAGACATCCAAAGGGCAGGGAATATGCTCATTTAATCCCCGGAGATGAAATGCCTGTGATACTGGATTCAGAAGGCAATGTTTTGTCTTTTCCGCCAATAATCAATGGAGTTTTAACACAGGTCACTGAGAGCACGAGAAACATATTCATTGATATGACCGGAACGGATCTTAAAACACTTATGGGCGTGCTGAATATTGTAAGCACAGCCTTTGCAGATAGAGGTGCGACCGTTGAAACCGTTAAAGTTAGAGATTCAAATGTTTACGAAACACCGCAGTTCATCTATGAGCGCATGAATATTGATGTTTCAATGGCCAAGAGCATGCTTGGAATACAGCTTACAAATAAAGATATAGAGAATAGCTTAAGTAGGATGGGATACATTGTTAAGGGGAATGTGGTGGAAATACCCCCTTATCGCATGGACATTCTTCACCCCGTGGATATAATAGAAGATATAGCCAAAGGGTATGGCTATCAAAGGATAACTCCGAGCACAATCACAAAATATGTCAGAGGCAAAGGTTTTGAGTGGGAAGAGAGATTTCGTTTATCTCTAATCGGGCTTGGATTTGTGGAAATAAAGAGTCTCACGCTTTCCTCTTTTAGGGAGCAATATGATCTAATGAACCTTCAAAGAGTGGAAAATGTTGTTGTGGAAAATCCAGTGAGCGAAGGAACTGAAACATTGAGGACTTGGATTTTGCCATCACTAATGGCGATACTTAGGAAAAACAAGCATCGGGAACTTCCGCAGCGCGTATTTGAGTTAGGATATGTAAGAAGCAAATCTTTGGAGCGTCATGTGGCTTTTCTTTGGATGGACGCAAAGGTTGGATTTACCGAGTCAAAATCTGTAATTGAGCGATTACTTTCAGATTTGGGAATCTCCGAATACAACGTCGCTGAGAAATCACATGGTTCTTTCATAGCTGGGCGCTGTGCAGCCATAATGCTGAATGGAGAGGAAATAGGATTTTTCGGAGAGATTCACCCGCATGTTTTGGAGAATTTTGAGTTAACCTATCCAGTAGTGGGTGGAGAAATAAATGTAGAAAAATTTAGAGGGTTACTTTCCGAAATTCAATGAGTTTTTCTCTCTCTTTTTTGACATTTCTTTCCAGAGTTTCAAGCACATCTTTGAACGCTCTGTACATGTTCCAATCATAGCTCTTTGCAAAGAAGAGCTTTCTATCGGTGGTGAGTCTGGCCCGTACGCTGTATTTGGTCTCCTCTCCTGTTATATGGTGCACTTCCACATGAAATGTCAAAAGCTGGGGTTTGAACTCCTTAAGTCTGTTAATTTTCTTCAAAAACGCTTCCACCATATCGTATATCACCATGTACGGCTCTGGATCTTCAACATCTAAGCCGGTTATTTGAACAAACACACCCTCAGTTTTGCCCTTTCTTATTATAGCTTCCATTACATCTCTCTGAGATATCACGCCAATGGGTCTCATGTCTTCTTCAACTACTGCGCAGATTGAGGATTTGAATTTTATCATTTTATCTACAGCCTCTCCAAGCTTTGCATCAAGCTTTGTGTAAACTGCAGGACCGACAATCTCTTTAACATAGACCACCTTTTTCTCCTTCTCACCAGCAAGCTCGCCCTGACTGGCACGGTCTTTCACTCTCCAGAGCGCACGGGCAACATCTCGCATGTGCACAATTCCAACGAGATGATTGTTTTTATCTACCACTGGAATGCTTAACTCGCTTATGCTTTTCATTACATCAAGGGCTCTCTCAACTGGATCGTCCTCAGATACCACTGCAGGTTCCGATGAAAAAACATCTTCCACAGGAATGTCTGCGACTTCCTTCAATTTGGGCACTATTCTAAGAACATCCGTTCTGGATATTATTCCTACAACTTTCTCCTTTTTCACAACCGGAAGAGAGCGAAAACCCGCGTCTATCATTTTTTTAACAGCGCTTACAACGCTATCTTCAGGGTCCACAGTGGGCGGCTTTACCATTACAGAATCCACCCTTGAAAACAGAGACAGACTCTTTCTCCTTATGAGTGCTTTGTAATTTACAAATCCCACCAAATTGCCCTTTTCATCCACCACAGGCAGTTCATGAAAACCGTATTCCTGCATCTTGCTCAAAGCCTTTGACACAGGCTCATCAGGAGCTACACTTATCACATCCTTCGTCATTATCTCTTTCACGGCGAGGTCATCTGGATTCATACTTTTCACCCCTTTTGGTGTATGCGATGGAGAATAAATAATTTCTCATTAAAATCTTGCATCAAACTGGGTGTAGTCCAAATCACCCATCATAGCTTCAAACTCGGACATATCATCGTATTCGTTTTTTAGTATTTTGTAATGGCCCTCTTCTATTCTTGCCATGTACAGCATCATCTTTTTAAGGTACTCATCATCAACCATATCTGCTATGGTGCGATAGTACTCCTCTGCCGATTTTTCAGCTTTCATTGCATTTTCCAGAACATTTCTTATATCTGTGGTTGTGGAAATCTCCTGAAATATCTTTATCTCTGGAAACTCCGGTAAAAACTCAGGATTTTCAGGAAGAACCAGATCTTTGTTAGGAAACAGCTTTTTGAACAGATTTTCAAGTATGTCTCTATGTCTGCTCTCTTCAACTGCAAGTGCGTTCAATCTGTTTTTAAGAAATGGATTTTTTACTCTCTCCGCAGTGGTTCTATAAACACGCTCAGCTTCAATCTCACTCTTAATCCCAAGAGCTATAAGCTCCTCAAGACTGTATTTGCTCAAGTTCATAATACTCACCTCATTCATTTTCAAGCTCCATAACTTCGTCTGCACCCTCTGTCAGAGATTCAATAATCTCTGGGTCATGCCTTCTCAAAAGCTCCATAAATTCTCCAAAATGCTCTTTTTCTTCTCTTGCAATGTCTCCGAACACTCTTTTTACCAACGGGTCTTTTGCCTGTGCGGCAAGTTGCTCGTAGAGATTGATTGCATCCAATTCAGCTATTATTCCTATACGTATCAGCTCCACGTCCGGCTGCTCTGCGGATAATTTTTCAAGTTTGTTCGCATCAAATGGAATCTTTGAAAGCATGCCCAACACCAAACACATCATGGAGAACATACAATTTAAATTTTGCTTCTTTGGAGAATAAAAGGGAGAAGGTTAGGACCAGAAATAGTATTCTGGTATGGTCTCTGCGTAGCTCTCTCCAGACACAAACACATCGTCTATGAACACTCCATGCGGGTCACCCGAATGATTTGGATCATAGGTCTGCGAGGATGTTGCGTTTGTTACCACGCGGAATCTCAGCATTATGCTCTGACCTGCCCAGCCGCTGAGGTCGCAGTTAATTCTTAGAAGTGTGTGATCATTTACCCAGCCGTAGCTGTGTCCACCATTATCAAGAGTTCCCGCATAGCCGCCACGCCCACTGGCACCCCAGCCAATCCTTACGCCGTAAGTTATCGGCTTCCATGTCACACCGTTGTTGTTGCTGACTTCCACGCGCACCGTCGCTGGAGGTAGGCCCGCCGCGGGATTCAAGTTAAAGCGAATCCAGAAGTCCAGTGTTGCGTTTCTTGCTGAAGTTAGGTCTATCTGCTTGGATATGAGTGAAGAATCTATACCCTCTGGCAAGTTTCCACTGCCGTCTTTGTACATCCATGCATATTTGCCAGAATGAGCTTTCCTGTTTCCTGCGCCTCCAAAATTGTGAAGCTGCCAGAGATCGTGAGAATTGTCTCCTGTAACCTTAACTTCCACATCATCCAAGTACCAACCCATCTCTGGATGCCAGCCATTGCCCTTTGAAAGGCCACCGTACTGTGCGAATATGAATACTATTCTGAACTCTGTGAAGTAGTGGAGATACGGAGTTAAATCTGCCTTCACGAATCTCCAGCTAAAGGTTCCGCCACCACTTCTACCGTTGAAACACCAGTACGGAGCATGGCCGAACATGTCCAGAAGACCTGTGCGACCATCAATACCGCCACTGTTGTTTTCGTCATTAACTGCACTTATCATAAGATTTCCAGAATAAGGTTGCTCTGGCTTTATGTATATGCGATGTGCTTTGTTCCACGTCCATGAACTCTCTCCAGATTTTTTGCCCCATAGATAGATTACACCACCATTTGTTCCCTCCGTCATCCAGTACTTGGTCCAGAAAGAAAGCTCAGCTTGACCATGGTGTGGAGACTCAACGGGAGGCGTTACTAAGTACCTGTATTCCCATTTTGCTATATTGTATGTGGAGGAGCCACCTCCACCACCGCCGCCTCCACCCCCACCGCCAGAGGATCGGAATACCGCGGTGAGGGATCCAGATCCACTGATAGTGGCCGTTGTTGATGCTGAGGAAGCACTGCTCACATGCACGCCACCAGATACTTGCCAGTGGTCAAAGGTGTATCCGCTTGCAGGATTAGCACGGATGGAATACGATCCTGAAGAAACTGTGGTGTGCTGTCCGTTGGTATATGTATGGCCATTGAATGTAATTGAGCCACCACTGCTTGGGTTGGTGTAGAATGTCACGGTGTAGCTTCTTCTGTATGAAAATAATATGGCCTGCCCGCTTGATATTGATCTCCTATTGTAAGATACCTGATCAGTCATGGAGGAACTACCTTTTGTGATTCCGACGGTGGCAGATCTTCCATTAGACCAGTCCCATGCCGCGCTAGCATCTTGATATTGGAACTTTATGTCTCCATTTCTGTAGATTATAACTTCAAATGTTACTCTTCCACTATCGTCATAGTGCCCTGAGTTGTACCATTCTATAACTATATAGTTGCTAAATGTGCGGTAGTATAAGTATGGATAGTAAAGATCATCCCACCATGGGGCAATCATTAGATGACTGCTGTATGGCAAACGTTGGTTGCTATACCATGTTACTCCGCCTGTATCTATGAATCCATTTGTGCATACGTATACCGAACTAATATGAGTGTTGTAGAATGGTATGCTCCATGGGAGATTCAAACGATATGTACTATCGTCTCCTGAACCAAGATAGTGACTTCTTGCATTTATCCAGCTATATGATGCATGGGTATTAACAGAATAATACGAGCTTCTTGAACGTGTCTCTGGGATAGCTGTATGATTTGTGGTATGCAAGTTAGAAGTGCTTGTGTGTACTGCTCTGTGAGCAGCCCTAATACCACCTGCATGCATAAGTTGCACAATCATCTGCACAATATTTTCAGCCGTTTGGTCTGGATTTCCATTTGAGTATGCGCCATGTGTGTATGATGCCATAGCCTGATAAGCTCTTCTATCATAGGGGTTATCTTCACCTCCACTATGAACGGCCATCAATCCTATGTGGATGTTATGCTGAATAAGCTGCCATCCAACATTGTTGCTTGAACCAGTATCATTTGTTATCCATCTCCAATTAGGGTGGTAATCTTCATGTGTATCCGACCCATCTCCCCAATGAGGATCATGTGGAGGAGCATCACCTATCACAATAACAATTCTCGTGGCGCCGGGTCTCCAATTACCTATTGAACGTCCAGTTCCACCATTGTAATGGTCCGCTGTATCCGGTTGTCTCAAAATCACACCGCCCATAAGAGCTGAGAGATAAGCTTCAGGCAAATCTGCACCTCCACCGGCACTCATTTGATTCACACCTGCTTGAAGCGCATGGACATCAAAGGTAAATGGAACGCGAACTTTGTATGCCCAATCTCCAGACCATCCATATGGATAATCTGGATAATCTCTCATATCTATCAGTGCCCATCTAACATCGCTGCAGTTTTGCTTTACTCTGGGAACTATTACTGACATCAACTTGTTTTTAGTATCTTGTATTGCACTGGTCATACTTCCCGTCGTGTCAAACACAATCACAATATCCGCTTTACCATACCCCCTACTTGGGACCTCGGGAAGCCAGTAAGCTGAAGGCGCTGTGTGGGCAGCATTGTGAGTGAAGGCACTAACACTGGTGTCATTGGTCATGTATATTCCATTGCCCAATACTCCTCTTCCATGATGCACAGTACCTGATGAGCTAGTGACTCCACTATAACTCCAGTCCCAATCACCAACCACATTCGTATCCACATCCTTCCTCGCCAGGAAGTCAAGAGGAGTTTCACCATTTATATTCACGAGCGTAGCCTCGTGCTCCCAGTTTCCAGCGCCGTGCTCCATATCGTCCCAGAAGTACCACACCGTCCTGCTCATTATCGCCTCGTTGTTGAAGCCCAGCACCTCTCCCAACCTCGCATTCCATATCTCTCTCACTTCATTGAGAGGATCAACCACCACTCTTATGTGCCTCTCCTTTGATGCAAAGTTCGGAGTCCATATCATCTCCACCACACTTTTGTTGTTGCCCGGCACGTACACGCTCTTCGTTCCTATCCACTCGTAATCGTCGTAGAACCTCACTACCACACTCGCTCCCGCCGCTCCGAAATTGTGTATCGTGGCACGAACCATGTACGAGTGCCCTACTATTATCTCCGGCACCTCGCTTCTCACTTCTATCTCTGGCTCATACACCGCCAGCTCCGGTCTCTGCTCTAACTGCCCAAAATGCTTTAATAGATGGAACAGCAACTGCGCCCGCGCCTGCTCTGCTCCGTGCACTGGCCTGAACGTGTACCTCAATCCAAAAATACCAGTTATCTGTGACAGCGAAAACGGCAGTATCGCACCTTTTGTTCCTAAATCGGAAGATGCCAACAGTCCATACCCTTTTGCATCTATTGTTCTGCTCTCTATCACATACTTCTCTTCTAACTTTAGCGGATCTTCATTCTTCGGCTCCGCTGGAATTCTGAACAGTCCATAACTCTGCGGATTTGTGCCTATCAATTTGTCCACATCCTGCCCTCCCGCACTCAGCACATATGCTAAACCGTTTGTGATGCTATTCTCGTTGTTGTATCCGAATATCACATACTGATGATTTGTTAATCCATTTCTTACCTGCACTCCATAAAGGTTCAGCAGTGAATGGCTGCCATATTTTGCATGTGCCATCATCTCCGGCATGTTCGGCCCTATGAACATAAATCCAACTGGTGTGTTCTTCAATGTGTTGTATATCGCTCTTGCATCTCTGTTTCCTATGTTCTTATTTCCGTTTCCCACCTGCTGCCATATCACTAAGTTGTAATGGGAGAAGTACTCACCCGTCACATATCCTGTGGGTATTCTCCGTCCAACATTCAATTCTGTGTACGCGTATCCCAAATCTCTGAATCCCTGCAGCAAACTTTTTACCTGAGCATCCGTCGTGTTCACATTGCTGTGTGTGGAGTTGTAAACTATCAGCGTGGAGAACTCCACAAATATCTTCGTGTCCAGCACGCTGCTGTCCAGTATGTTGTTCTCCTCGTTCGTTTCCTTTATCATGTTGTACGGATCAGCGTATATCTCCACAGTGTGCTCTCCCGGACTCTTCGGAACCCACGTGAAATTCACAAACACATACCCGCCATTGGCAGGTATCACTCCCGTGTTGTTCGGATTCTCACTTATTATGTTCGGTGATTTTATTCCATCAATCTTCAAAAGCACATCAGTGCTTATCGGCATGCCCCCATTGTTGGATACAACCGCAGTTATCGTGACATTTTGCATGTACAATGGATGATCAGTGGATAATTTCATATCGTCCACTGCCACATCCATTCCTACTCTTCCACTTATGTTCGCCAACCAGCCCAATATTCTGAATCCCACAAAGTACTGCGTGTAGTAATGCTCCAATCGTGAAAACTCAAATCCAAAGTACACCAACTTTCCTCCATGTCCATTGGTCATGTACACCGCCAGCGCATTTCCTCTGTTGTCCTTCATAAGCATGTGTCCACCAGAGATGTGCATCACATTTCTCACCGTTGAGCCTGTGCCTCTATCGTTCACCAGCGGAGAACTCGCAGCTTTTCCATTGCTCAGTGTCAAGTTTATATCGGCACCTTTCACACCTATAACTTCTCCGCTGTATGGCACGTTGTTGGATGAATAGCTTAGTCCTATCTTGTTTAGCACAGTTCTGGTGGTCTCTGAGCTTATTATCCACAGTGCACCCTCATGGTTATAAAACTGCTTTAGCTCATTCATCTGTTGCACTGATATGGCCGATTCGCTTCCACCATCTCCGTAGTATCCTGTCTCCCATATTATCACATCGTAGCTGCTTAGTGTGCCTCTATATGTGAGCACCGCATCTCCCATTATTCTCTTTTCGTCAAATCCGTAATCGCATGTGGTTAGCAGATATCTGTAATATTTGCTAACATCGTTTGGTGTGCCATCCACAGCCTGATCTGCATCCACAAACAGTAATTTGGGAAGTACCGTTATTGCTATATTTGCAGTATCCGGATACCTGTCCTGCTCAGGACTGCCGTCTATGCCCTTCACATCTATCGCCTTTATTATCAAATGATGAGTTCCTGAAACAGGTCCTGTGTATGTTCCAGACTCATTTGAACCTACACCTTTCCATAAAAATGATATTATTGTCTGTCCTGCCGCTGCAACTGTGTATGTGCCATTTCTCGGCATCGGATTGCCCAGATTGGTGGATATCTTTATGGTTCCTGATGGATAGCCACTGTACTCATCCAAAACTTCCAGCTTGAACGTGGCTCCCGTGCCGCCTCTGTTCTGCACGGTCACAGTCACTGTAACATCACTGCCGTGCACAGGCGCACTTTTGCTCAGCGATACCATGGCCGGGTCTATGAATATGTCTGCACCCTTCACGCTCGTGCCCCTCGTTATGTACAAAAAGCCCCGGTAACTCACATTTCTTCCCTCTCTGTCCTTAACATACACCGTTACAGGATAAGCCTTCTTAACATCCAGATTTGTGTCATCAAACATTATCTCGCGAGTCACGAACATGTTGTGCCCTGCGTACTTCATCTTCACATAGCTGCTCTCATTCAATGAACTCAGATCCACACCCACCACGTACGAGGACGCGTCCTCGCCCGGATTCGGGTCTATCACTATGGCCTTAACAACAGCATACTTGCCCAGCATTATCGGCTGCGGATTGCTCATTATACCTATCACTATTCCCGGCAGATTCGCATGTCCGTGCAGAGTCTGAGTCCATATAACTCGTGAATTTGCATCATCGTAAAGCATTACTGCAATGGTGGAATCCGGAGTGACTTTCACACCATCCCACTTGCTGTTGTAGGTGAATTCCTCACCCTGCGAGAAATAGTTGTCATGAGCAAAGCTCTGGTTCCCAAATTCAGAGAGTTCGTGTCTCTTTATCACTCCGTCAATAACCACTATGAACTTGGTTCTGTCATTCTCTAAGCTCTCTCCTCCCACATTCTTAACAGTTATAATTGCGTACATATTAGCTCCGCTGCCTATATACTTTAACTTTGCATCAAATTCGCTGTACGTGCCGCTCTTCGGCGTGGGCATGGTGCTCACATAGTAAAATACCGATGAAAACAGCGTGACAGTTATCAACAATACCAGTATGCTTCCTAGCACTTCCGATACGCCCTTCTCCTTACCACTCTGCACTTTCATATACTCTCACCTATACCTTCCAATTCGCTATCCCGTATTTAAATGTTGCGGGGTAGGTACCA
>CAYRMJ010000007.1:0-26819 GCA_964425415.1 uncultured Thermoplasmata archaeon
ACTTCCTGGCGAGGAAGGATGTGGATACGAATGTGGTTGGTGATTGGGACTGGAGCAAGAGCGGTTTGGGTTATTATCAGGGCTCTGAAACTCCAAGTCACTACCATGTAATCTCTGGAAAAAGAATTTTGGGGAACGGGGTGTATCTTACCAACGACTCAAATGTTGTGGCCTTCACTCATGATGCTGCTCACACACAGCCATCTGCGTACTGGCTTCCTGAAACCGAAGGAACAGGTGGTAGAAAACCAATTGATTTGGTTATAGTAATTGATAATTCAGGGAGTATGTTGGACACAGATACATCAGATGGACGAACAAGGTTATATCATGCAAAAGAAGCCGCAAAAGTTGCAGTCGGATTGCTTAAATCACAGGATAGAGTGGCAATATTTTGTTTCCAAGGACGTTACAGATCAGGAACTGATCCAGAGAGATTACTTTCTTTTACTTATGTAAATAATCCATCAAGCATTAATAATACGATTAATAACATTCCGGAAAATAGCTACATATATACACCACTATTTGATACAATAGCTGCAGCTGCGCAGTATGCAAGAGACCACTGGCGCAGTGATGCTGTGCACGGAATGATAATTTTAACTGATGGACACAGCAATTCTGATGAAGATTATTATCAACATGCTCCAGGAAGAACCTATACTAATGAACCGGGTGCATCCCACTATTGGTATGTAAATGATGATCCTTCAAGAGGAGAAGATTCAGGATTGAAAGGAATGCCATGGACTGTTTTTGCGGTAGGATTGGGGAGAGATGTAGATAGTAGATTTCCACCCATTGGAAACACTGCCCATGGACCAAACAGTACTTATGTGCATACGGACGATGCAGCTCGTTTAGAGAGCATATTTAGAACTCTAATAAGTCAATTGGTTCAGCAGGCGGGAGGTGTGAGAGCAATTAGCGAAAAAGTTAACTCAACCATGGCTGAATTACCTTATCTCAAAGCAAGTGGTTATAACATTCATCAGTACAGGTACAGATTTCTAACCACACCCCCAATTCGTGTTGGTGCTCCTTATCTGGCGTTTTGGAACTACGCGTCAGGAGAGTATCCAAATGACCGGCCAGATCATATTGTATTCATAGATTATAAAGACACATATTACTGGTACTATAAAATCACCTCCAGCGGCTCAAGTTTGGAGTATCATGGGCATTTCCTCGTATTGCACAACAATTCTGATACTGGAGACGGTGGGCCACTAAGCAGAGCACCCGTTACTTACATAGTAAATCCCACGCCTTGGAAGAACACATGGCTTAGAATAAAAGACCATTATTCGTGGAAGATATGGCATCTCCCACCAGTACCGCATGCAAAGGCAGACTATCTGTTCGCGTGGGAAGATCTTTGGGGAACGACAAGTCACATAGATGCTGACGGAGATGAATGGGTTCGTGTTACATTGCTGGAGGATGATACATTCAGAATAGTACCATATCGCTGTAAGGGTGGATACGAGCATGTGTTCTTTGTAGGTTCACAATTTGCGTATAAAAAGCCGCATGGTGCAACATGGCTCAATTCACCAGATGGAGGCAAAGATCTCTACGAGTTACACAGTGCTGGAGGTCACAGATTCCCTGTTTATCTGAGAAACGCCAAAGGTGCCATTCTTTCATTCTGGACTCGCTACTGGATGACAGAAGGAACAAACGGAGGATTTATATACTTATGGGGCTCCACTGATGGCGTTACTTGGAGCTGGAATTCTAATAACTTAGTTTACGTGAAGCCGAAACAGCCATACACCGGAAACGTAAAATTTGACGAAATGAAAAAGGATGCGTGGATATGGAAAGACCGGGATGGAAACCTACCATACTGGTGCTTTAATGGTCGTAGTGGAGGAGGAACTTTTGATTGGGAATATGTGGAAGCAGATCTATCTAAGTACATAGGAGTGTTCAAAGAGATAAGAATAGTCTTTGTAATGGCTCAGTACGGTGGTCTGCCTGCCAACGGTGGGTGGCACCCGGAGATGGGTTGGTACATAGACGATGTAAAGGTGAAAGTCATAGGTGATGGAGTCTATGATTTATGGAGACTGGAAAACTTGACTGAGTACGGTGACAAAATAGGTGCACATTCTGGCAATTACGCGTGGGTTTACAATGATACAAACGAAAACGGAAATCTTCCAGAGGGCATTGATTCCTCGCTGATATCCAAGCAGATTGATTTAACCTCGGCAAGAAATGCCACATTGGACTTCTGGATTCGCTTCAACCTTGACCCATCCTCAGGATTGCCTCCCGCATCAGTATTGGTGGAAGTTAGCAGCGACGGAGGTACTACTTGGAGTTCTCTGACCTACGGAGTGAGAATAGGTTGGGGCTCCAGTGGACACGGAGGCTATGCAGGAAAGCTTGATAACGGAAAAACCAATGCCTATGGGTGGGTAAGTGACCACACATTGCTAAGAATTAACTGCGACCTCAGTGGTTGGGCAGGAGAGACGATAATATTGAGGTTCAGAGTGGTGACAAATGCAACCACGCCCGACACATGGGACCCGAATCATGCAAGTGATCCACACGGAGTGTACATTGACGATGTGTATGTGTGGGGCGAGAGCTACGCCATGAGCATACCTGCAAAATATTTCTGGACCTCATAACTTTTTATTTTTGTAATTGTTCACGAAGAATTATGAAATATTACGAGAATCCGTATCAAAAAGAGTACCGTGCTAAAGTTTTAAAAAGTGATAACGAAACATGTATGCTGGATGATACAATCCTCTATGAAGGTGGTGGAGGACAACCGCCCGATAGGGGATACGCCATCTGCAATTCAGAAAAAGTAGATATAAAACATATAGGCTCATTGAAGCACGAGTGCAAATGCGATTCGGAGGAGTTAACCATTCACCTTGATTGGGACTTCAGATACGAAATGATGAAAGCGCACTCAGCAGAGCACACATTTTTCAGATTTTTGCAGAACAGAGGTGCAGAACTGATTAAAATAAATCTGAATCGCGAATCGTCCATACTCTTCAAAGGAGACATAACTCTGGATGATGTAATAACCGCTGAATCAAAGACAATAGAGCTGATAAAATCTGGAAGAGAGGTACAGTGGTTCTGGATTGACGAAAGTGAGATAAAAGATTACCCTGAGCTGAGAATCAAAAAAGAGCGAATAAAAAGTGAGAAAATAAGAGTGGTTGAGATTGCGGGGCATGACATTTCCGCCTGTAAAGGAATACATGTTAAGAATCTCTCGGAGATTGGTGATTTTGCAATAACTAAGTTCAGAGATGGAAAGAAAAAGGAGGTTAAATTTGTTGTTGGAGACAGAGCCATAGAGTTTCATCATTTGTTGTCAAGTGAATTTAGAAGAAGCGCATGGGAAAACGGAATTGAAGTTCAAAAATATAGAAAATTTGTGATAAATATTATTAATGAATTAGAAGTGCTTAATTCTGCAATCAAAGAGCTATCTTCAAAGATTCCATTTGAAGAGATGAATTGCAATAAAATAAAAATCTTCATTTTGGACATACCGAGAGGTGACAAAAAAATAATTCGTAAGCGTATGATGGAAATGGTGCAGAATAAAAACGAAGTATCATTATTTATAGACTCTCAATTCAACGAAGTATCATTTGCAGTTTCTGAGGATCTTATGTTTATGATTCCAATTGTTAAAGATTTGATAGAGCAGCTTGGCGGTAAAGGTGGTGGAAACAGAAGATTTGTAAGTGGATACGTTCCAAATACCAACGAGTTCAGGAATTTGCTCATCTCCAAGATATGCAAAGGTATTTAATCAATGAGGTGTTAATTTGCACGGTGACGAAAATGGATATCGTAGATGTGTTAAGAGACATGGCGATGGTTCCGGGAGTGAGCGGTTTTGAAGAGCCATTCAGAAGATACCTTCTTGAGAAGCTGAAAGCCCATAATCCATTTGTAGATGACATTGGAAACGTTTATGTTAAGATTGGAAAAGGTAGTAAAAAGATAGCGTTTATGGCGCACATGGATGAAATAGGACTGGTCATAACGCATATAGAGGACAACGGATACCTAAGATTTGCACATCTTGGTGGTATAGATGACAGAATGCTGTACGGCAGGATAGTGGAAATTTTCACACCTTCAGGAATAGTTTACGGTGTGATTGGTCTTATACCCCCACACCTCAGCACAAACGAAGACCGCTCTAAAATTCCCACTTGGAAGGATCTGGTAATTGATGTGGGCGCCCAGAGCAAAGAAGAAGTTCTAAATATGGGCATAAGAGAGATGCAGCCTGCAAGATGGAAAAAAGATTTTATTGAGACAAATAACTATGTAATAACACGTGCGATAGATGATAGGGTGGGATGCGCAATACTCTTTGAAGTCCTGAATGAGATTGCAAACGAAGAGCTAAATTCTGAGATTTACTTTATATGGACCGTTCAGGAGGAGACGGGTTTGAGAGGTGCACACGCTGCAATAGAGAACATGAAATTTGATGAAGTGTATGCTATTGACACCATGACCACGGGCATGATGCCCGGTGTGGCTTTTCACCTGAGCACTGCAAAGATAGGCAGCGGTCCAGCAATAAGGTTAGTTGACAGAAAAGGAGTTGCTTCACAGCGCCTCAGAGAAAAAGTGAAGAAAATAGCAGAGGAGAATGGCATTCCCATTCAAGAGGCCATAACCGGCGGAACCACGGATTCGGCAATAGTTCAAGATCACGGGGTGAATTCAATTGCTCTTTGCGTCCCAGTAAAATACACGCACAGCCCTGTGGAAATGGCAAACATAGACGATATAAAAAATACAGTAAAATTAATAAAAAGCATAATAAATTCTTAATTCATCTCCTCTTTTATGACCTTGCCAAGTCTTTGAATTCCCACCTTTATCTGCTCGTCGGTTGGATATGTGAAGTTCAGCCTGAAAGTGTTGCGATGGTCTCTCTTCGGAAAGAATGCAGAGCCAATCACATAGGCAACTTTGTTCTCTACTGCACGCTTAAACATTTTCTCAGCGTCAACATGCTCCGGCAGTCTGACCCACAGGAACATGCCTCCATCCGGCTTTGTCCAATTCACTCCATTCGGAAAGTGGTCCTCCATTACATCCAGCATTAGATTTCTCTTTTCTTTGTACAAGCTTATTATATTCGGAATATGTTTTTCAAAATATCCTCCTGTGATATACTCTTTCGCTATGTATTGAGCCAGTGTATTGGTGCATAAGTCAATACCCTGCTTTGCAAGTACAGCTTTTCTGATTATATCTGGATGAGCAATCATGTGCGCAAGCCTCATTCCCGGTGCAAGAACCTTTGAAAAAGTACCCAAATATATCACATTGTGATTTCTATCAAGAGATTTGAGAATCGGAAGGGGTTCTCCGGAGTATCTCAACTCTCCGTAGGGATCATCTTCAACCAATAGTATATCGTATTCTTCAGATATCTCTATCAAATGCTTTCTGCGCTCCAAGTTCATGGTCACGCCAGCAGGATTCTGAAAAGTCGGAATTGTGTATATTAACTTTGGTTTCTTTCCCTCCTTTATCATCTCCTTCAATTTTTCTTCAAGAAGGTTCGTGTCCATTCCTTCATCGTCCATCTCAATCTCAACATAGTTGGGCATATACGATTGAAAAGCCGTTAATATGCCAATGTATGTGGGTGCCTCAATTATCACATAATCTCCCGGATTTACGAAAATTTTGGCTAGGAGATATAAAGCTTCTTGAGAACCTGCAGTTATAAGAATCTCTTCTCTTTTTGTGCTCACATTGTACCTTCTATTCACAAGCTCTGCAAGAGCGTCCCTGAATTCCACAACACCTTCCGTGGAGCCGTACTGCAAAACCTTCGCACCCTCTTCATCCATAAGTTTAGAAGTTATCTCTTTTATGACCTTTACTGGAAAAGATTTTGGATTGGGCAATCCTCCTGCAAAAGATATTATATCGGGCATCTGAGTAAGACGCAAAAGCTCTCTTATCTCTGAAGCTTTCAACCTTTTTCCAATCTCCGAAAACTCCTCATCGTAATTCATTAAACCACCGAGGGGAGAATGGAAACAATAAATATTAATCTTTTTCCTCGGATTTTCGCTCTTCCAGTCGCTTCATTCTCTCCCGCTCTCTCTCAAGTTTTTTCTCCCTGCGCCTTTTCTCTTCTTCAATTTTCTCCAGTTCTTCAGGTGGAACTTCAACCTCCCTCTTCTCAGCAACCTTTATGAATTCCGGTGGCACATTGTTGGATATGTAAATCTTAGGTGCAGCCACATATATCGGATTTCCAGCTTCTATTGCTCCCTTTGCGTCAATCTCAAGAATTATTGGGTCATCAACTCTATGACGTCCTGCAATGTAGGCATCCTCATAATTCTTACTGAGATGAACCCACTTTCTATCTCCGGGCTTTAGTCCCATCTCCTGTATGAATTCCAACTCCTCCTCCGTGGTAGGGTAATAAAGAACATCAGGAACTCCTTCAGTGGGCAAATCGCTCAAATCCACCTTTATTGAATGTCCGTACGTAGCTCTTATTCTCTTTTTTTCCAAATCAAGCTGGTATCTGCCCTTGTCATCGGTTAACACTATAGCCTCTATATGCTTGATTTTTAGCCATCTGAATCTCCTGTGCCTCCTCTTTATACCTTTAACAATGTCATAGAGATTTGCCCAACCATGCTCGTCAATCCTGACCCCAAACTTCTCAGGAAAATGCCTGAGTATTCCTGCGAGCATTCTGCTCAATGCAACCAATTCCCAGTCATTTAGCATGAACTTTCCCTCGTCCCCGCAGATGGGACAGCGCTCCCCGCGGAAGGGGCCATGTTCCTCGCACCATCTGACCTCTACCATTTCAACCACAGTGAGGAATATCATCCCCAATATAAAGATTACCCATACTCTTATATAGAAACTGTACTATTCCCCGCATCATGGTCTCGGATGAGGAAGTTCGGCGTGTTTTAAAAACTGCCGTTGACCCTGAATTTGGGCTTAGCGTGATTGATTTAGGCCTTATCTACGAGCTTAAAATTGAAGATGATAAAGTGTACATAAAGATGACATTAACCACCCCAACATGTCCATTGGCAAATGTGATTGTGGCGGATGTTTATCAGAAAGTTAAAGAAATCCCAGGGGTAAAAGATGTGGATATTGAACTCACATTTGATCCTCCATGGAGTCCTGATATGATGACCCCTGAGGCCAGAAAACTACTCGGACTTTAATCTATCGCTGAACGATAACGCAATTAGTATTCCCAAGATCATCACTGAGGTCTCCGCTATTGGAAACACTCTGCCGTACATTATGATTGTTGGCACATTGATTATCGTTCCTATTGCTCCAACCGCACCGCCAGATAGTATGAGTTTTAATCTTGTTTTTAGATGCTTCTCTTCTACAGTTCGGTATATAGCATATGCCATGTAAACACCGAGGACTAGATACAGTATAGCATATCCACCATATATGATATTGCAGATATCCACATAGGTTCCTGTCCAGCCGTAGGGTCCCATTTCTACTCCAGTTATCATGACTGTCCAAACCATTATGACCATTGAAATCGTAGGTACAACAGTGGCAATGGCGAATTTTTTGTTGAACCCCTCTCTGAAATAATCTATGAACATAAGATAAAAGTACGGTCCAAATGCTAAAAATGAGAGATCATAATGCACCAAAATAAACGCGAGTTCTTTTGTTCCTGTGAATTCAAACACGGATAGAAGTTCCGATGTACCTGTGGATATGGTTAAAAGAGCAAATATGTAATGAGAGATATCTCTATGCGAACGAGTGAGCACGTACCCTGCAAGGAAATACAGCAAAGCCGCACCCGTGGCGCTGAATACAACCCCAAATATCTCCTTCATAGCCTCTCCAAATACCATATGCAAAATAAGATATAAAACTAACTGTGTTTTGCATCATGAAGGTGTCTCAGAATTGAGGAAAAAATGTAGTGTCCATCTCCCCACTCTCTATTCTTTCTCGTCCAGTCCGGATGCTGGTACCAGAAAAACGCGCGCTCTGGGTGTGGCATCATTCCGAACACGTTTCCATAAGAATTTACAACGGCGGCTATGTTGTTTATGGACCCATTTGGATTCCAAGGATATCTCACGATTCCCTCAGGAGAATCATATCTGAAAACTACCTGCTTCTGCTCTTCAATTGCTTCAATGACTTTTTCAGGAGCGATGAAACGGCCCTCAGCATGAGCCACCGGCAAAGTTATGTGATCCGGAGCGTTCACAGAAAACAACGTATCACTGATTTTTTTAAGATATGTCCACCTGCATTCAAATCTATTTGACTCGTTAACCGCAAGAGCCGCTTCAGGTACCTCGCTTATTCCATCCGTGCCCGGCAGCAATCCAAGCTCAATCAAAACCTGAAAGCCGTTGCATATTCCAATTATGGGCTTTTCAGACTCAACAAATTTTACAATGTCCTTCCACACCTTTGCTTTCAATCTTGCGGCGAATATCGCTCCTGCCCTCACGTAATCTCCCGCTGAAAAACCGCCCGGAATGAATAGCATATCGTAATTTTCCAACATGCCGGGCTGCAAATGATTAATATGCACATATTCCGGCGCGAACCCCGACTCTTTCAACGCAATGTAACTCTCTTCCTCGCAGTTCGTTCCTTCCATCTGCAAAATTGCAACTCTCATTTTGCTCACCCTACATAATCTTTAATCGCGTTTTTCCACGCATTGTGCAGAGTTTGAATTCTCATATTCAAGAGCCATCTATCACCATCTCTGATCTTTAAAGCCGCGCCACCAACCTCACCTATCCTCACGCTGGGAACAATCTCCGAAAAATCGTGCTCATTTTCTGCGCGAACTTCGCAAATCCACCTTGTTGGACTCTCTGAAAATAGCTTGAAATCAGAGCGCATGTGCCCTAAACCTCTGAGATTCACATCAACACCTATTTCCCCGCCAATGCTCATCTCTGCAAGGGCCACTCCGATGCCACCATGAGAGACATCATGGCACGCTCTCACATAACCCTCATCAATGGCCATTAGAATTTTATTAGAAAGCATCTTGGTGTTATTCAAATCCACTTTTGGAATGTTTGTGCTCTTTGCTCCAATTATGCGATAGTATTCACTGCCACCCATCTCTTCACCCGTGGAGCCCACTATGAATATTGGATTACCAGCCTTCTTGAAATCAGATGTAACAGTTTTTCTTATGTCTTCAACTATTCCTACAGCCATCAGAACCACGGTGGGCGGTATGTTCTTTCCGAAGGCTTCGTTGTAAAAACTTACATTTCCAGAGACATAGGGGATGCCCAGAATTCTGCCGGCATCGCCCAATCCTCTGCATGCCTCATGGAACTCGCCCATTATTTCCTCACGCTCAGGATTTCCGAAATTCAACCCGTCAGAAAAGGCATGAGGTCGCGCTCCCACGGCCACCAAATTCCGCACCGCCTCATCCACCGTGTATAGAGAACCCATGTACGGGTCAATCTTTGCAATCTGCGGATTTGCCACGGTGGTTATGGCAATGCCCTTCCATGAATCCTTCAAAGGTTTTAAAACAGCCGCATCTCCATGGCCCTCATGACCCAATACACCATGCATGGGCTTGATAACCGTTCTGCCTTGAACTTCATGGTCATACTGCCTGATGATCCACTCTTTGC
Organism: uncultured Thermoplasmata archaeon; assembly: GCA_964425415.1. Taxonomy (GTDB): domain Archaea; phylum Thermoplasmatota; class Thermoplasmata; order Thermoplasmatales; family Aciduliprofundaceae; genus JAADDK01. The sequence continues at coordinate 9,693 of CAYRMJ010000007.1, forward strand.
TTCCGATATTTGGAGAGGATAGGAGCTTAAGAAGCGCATCTCTGTACTTGGGTTCTGGTGGTAGTTCTTGCATAATTTCAGATTTTTTTATTCTGTAAGGCCTGTCGTATTCCACTCCTGCGGTGACGAACTCAATGGGCATGTTCATCACTTTCGCTCCATTCCAGAAAATCTCCAATTTTTTCTCGGAAACTGTACGGCCGATTATGCTCATCTCAATGTCCCATTTCTCGCATAGCTCTCTAAGCTTTGGAATGTTTTCATCAAGAACTGCAAGAAGCATACGCTCCTGTGATTCACTTACCCAAATTTCCCACGGAGCCATGTCTCGTTCCTTAAGAGGCACACGGTCAAGATGTATCTCTGCGCCAACACTTCCCGCATGGCACATCTCACCAACCACACTTCCCAAGCCGCCACCACCGAGGTCCTTCATACCGTATATTATGCCCATTTCATTTGCTTCAAGAACAAGATGTATTAGTGGCTCTTTCAGAATTGGATTGCCAAGCTGAACCGCCTGCTTCTCCTCCTCACTCTTCTCTGAGAGAACTTTGGATGCAAAATTTACTCCGTGAATTCCATCGCGTCCGGTTCTACCGCCAACAAGAACCAGATTCACTCCTGCACGATTTACTGCACTGCGCACTATTTTGTCCTTTCTTACAATTCCAAGACATCCTGCATTCACTAAAATGTTGTTCACATAATCTTCATGAAAGTAGGTCATTCCAGCTACCGTCGGTATGCCAACTCTGTTTCCGTAATCTCGTATTCCTGAAACCACACCGTTAAGAAGATAGCGAGGATGCTTGATTCCCGCATTCAGCTCCTTATTGTAATCTGGAGGACCGAAAAATAGAGGGTCCACCAATGCAATGGGTTTTGCACCCATGTTCAGCACATCTCTGATTATCCCTCCAACTCCTGTTGCAGCTCCGCCATAAGGTTCCACAGCACTTGGATGATTGTGGCTCTCAATTTTGAATACATAAGCGTATTCATCATCAAACTCCACAACACCTGCATCATCCTGCATCACAATCATTGCTGACTTTGACTCTATGCCAAATATGTATTTCTTCAAAACCCTCTTGGATGATTTGTAAGAGCAGTGCTCGCTCCAGCCCTGCGCAATCGCATGAATCTCCAAATCAGTTGGCTCTCTTCCAAGCTCTCTGAAAAATCTCTGCAATTTTTTCATCTCATCCAAGCTAAGTGCAAGGCCCATGCTCTCACTTATCTCAATAAGTTCCTCATCCTTCGCGTCCAGAATCGCTATTTCATAAACTTTGTCAAAAATTTTTCTTGCTTTCATACACGCTCAACCCTCACCTCATACTCATGAATTACTGGATTTACCAACAGTTTGTGGATTATGTCTTCCACCACACTCTCAGATTCTCCATCTATGAGAATCTCATAGTATTTGGAAACTCTTACCTCTTTCACCGATTCAAATCCAAGAAGATTCAGAGAATGCTTTATGCTCTTGCCCTCTGGGTCATCAATTCCTTCCTTCAATTTCACAATAACCGTTGCCTTCAGCATGGTTGAATATGGAATACATACTTAATGATTTGGCTCTGTAGGCGATTTGCAATCAAAGCATCATCAAAAAGATTTAAATTACCGATTCGCTTTTCACCTATGTTTGAAGAGAAGATAAGAAACGCTGAAGAGGGACTCACCTTTGACGACGTTCTCCTGATTCCTGCGAGAACTCCTGTGGAGCCCAAAGAGGTTGTTGTTGAGAGCAAAATAACAAGAAACATCAGAATCAAGGTACCCATTTTATCATCGCCCATGGACACGGTCACCGAGGACAGAATGGCCATCGCCATGGCAGAATTCGGTGCACTGGGAATAATTCACCGCAACATGAGCGTGGACATGCAGGTGAGCATGGTCAGAAATGTGAAGAGAGAGGAGAGCCTGATAATAAGAGAGTTGCACACCATATCTCCTGACACGCCGGTGGGTGAGGCGGAAGCTTTGATGCGGAGAAACAAAATAGCGGGACTTCCTGTTGTGGAGGATGGTAAGCTTGTGGGAATTTTAACAAACAGGGACATTCGCTTCTACAGAGGGGAGAAAATAAAGGTGAGCGAACTGATGACCAAGGACGTTATAACTGCAGATGAGGGCATAGCGATAGAGGACGCAATCAAAATAATGCATAAGCACCGTATAGAGAAGCTTCCAATAGTGAAGGATGGAAAACTCGTGGGACTGATAACTGCGAAGGACATACTCAAGAGGGAGATGTACCCTGACGCATCTCGGGATTCTGATGGAAGATTGCTGGTGGGCGCGGCTGTGGGGCCATTTGACATTGAGCGAGCAAAGAGGCTTGAAGGCGCGGAGGTGGATGTAATTGTAGTTGACACGGCGCATGCGCACAACGAGAAGGTTATGAAAAGCATAGGTAGAATGAGAAAGGAAGTGGGCGTGGACATAATCGCAGGCAACCTTGCAACCAGAGAAGCGGCAGAGGATCTAATATCATTGGAAGTGGATGCACTTCGTGTGGGAATAGGCCCTGGCTCAATATGCACCACCCGCGTTGTTGCGGGGATAGGCGTGCCCCAGATAACTGCCATTGCGAGAACTGCGGATGTGGCGAAGGAGCATAGAATACCCGTGATTGCAGATGGGGGAATAAGGTACTCAGGAGACATTGTGAAGGCCATTGCGGCGGGGGCCAGCGGAGTCATGCTTGGCTCTCTCCTTGCGGGCACGGAAGAATCACCCGGACGAGAGATAATAATCGGCGGGCGCAAGTTCAAAGTTTACCGTGGCATGGGCTCGCTGGGCGTGTTGCAGCAGGGAATATCGGATAGGTACGGAAAGATTGGAAAGGGAAAAGCGGTGCCTGAAGGAGTTGAAGCGGCAGTGCCGTTCAAGGGCCGTGTGAGCGAGGTACTCGCACAGCTGGTAGGAGGCATGCGCTCAGGCATGGGCTACGTGGGCGCGAGAAATGTGGAGGAGCTGAAGAGCAAGGGAAGGTTCATAAGAATAACCTCCGCTGGACTGAAGGAGAGCCACCCTCACGATGTGAACATAATCGCAGAGGCTCCAAATTACCCCATGAGTTGAAATGATACTCCCGAATTACAGAAACAGCGTGTACAACGTCCCGCACACGGTGTTGAAATCCTTTGGAATCAGCGGGCCATCTTTGCAAGAGGTTGGCGCTTTGGACAATGACAGGATAGTTTTGATTCTCATTGATGCACTGGGAATGAATCTGCATCATCGGTGTTTCAGCGAGTTTGAAGCCTTCACGACTCTCACATCTGTGTTTCCAAGCACCACCGCTGCCGCCATAACCACAGTATTCACGGGCCTATCTCCCAAGGAGCACGGAATTCTGGAATGGTACATGTACTGGGAAAAGTATGGAGACATAATCAAGACCATACCCTTCTCCCCGAAAAAATCAAACGAAACTGATGAGCTTGAGAGAATGGGTTATTCCCCTGAAGAGCTATTCGCTCTGCCCACAATATTTGGGATATTGAACGAGAAAAATATAACCACAATGGCACACATAAGGGAGGATTATCTCAATTCCATGTATTCGCGTTTCATGCTGAGAGAAACTGAAAAAATAGGGTTCCGCACCCTAGACGAAATTCCACGCCTCATCCGCAAAGACACGGAGGATTTCATTTATGTTTACATTGACGATATTGACATTGCACAGCACAGGTACGGTCCCAGCTCCGCAAAAGTGTGCGAAGTTGCCAAAAAAATAAAAATAATACTGAGGGAAATGAAAAAAGCGAGCACGAGTTTCATAATCACCGCCGACCACGGGCAAACAGAGATAAAGAAAATGAAGAAATTGAAGGTGGAAAACTGCAAAATAGGTGGTTCTCCAAGGGACATGTTTCTTTACTGTGAGCACATTCCAGATGAGAATTTCATAGATAGACGCAGAATTCTGGAACTTCTTGGACCGGGCGAGGAGAATGTGAACCTATCTCATCGGGTACCAGAGAGAATAATACTACCCGAAGAAAACACGGGGATTTGGCACGAGGATTTTGATGTGCGGGGGCTGCACGGAGGTATGACCGAGGACGAGATGTTGGTTCCTTTGATCATTTTTGAGAGATGAAAAAGGTTTATCTTAATTAGGGCATTCCCATCTATGTTCATCAACGATGTGCTTGCAGGAATGGTTGTAATTTTATCAGCATTGTTCACGGTAATTGGATGCATCGGATACATAAGGTACCGCATAAAAGCAATGTTGATGACCACAATAGCGTTCATTACTTTTTTGGCAGCTTCTTTGATGTACACCCTCAACTCTCTGCAAATTCTATCATTCAACACGACGACTCTTCTCCTATGCTCAGATATTGTAATTCTAATATTTTTATATTTAACAATCACGGTAAAAGGGTGAATAGATGGAGGAACTGGACACCAGAAAGAGGATATACGAGGAAATTGTCATGAATCCCGGACTTCATTTTAGAGAGCTAATGAAGAGGCTCAATATTCCTGTGGGAATGTTAGAGTATCATCTCCACATTCTGGAGAGAGATGGGCTAATCATCTCAAAGCAGGAGGGAAAGTACAGAAGATACTTTGCTAACACTCACATGAGCAGGGAGGAGCGGCGTGTGGTGGCGCATCTGAGGGGTGAAATTCAAAGAAAAATAGTCATCTACCTTCTTGAGAATGGAAAAAGCAGGCATGGAGATATTTCGCAGGGCACGGGAATAAAACCGTCTCTTCTTTCTTATCATCTAAAAAAGCTGGTTGATGGAGGAATTTTGATAAAAGAGAACGCAGGGCGCGAGAGCTTTTACTATGTGAAAAACGAAGAGCTTGTGACAGCGATACTGATAAAATATAGAAAATCTTTCATTGATTCTCTGGTGGACAATTTTGTGAGCTGGTATCTTTCAAATTGAGAAGGTCATATAGTGAGACTGCGCATTTTCCGTTCCATATCTCTCTATCATCTTTCACCTCTGATTTTATTAAGAGATACCTTCCCTTTTGCTTTAAAGGAATTATAAAAAATTCTTCTGTTCCGTTGGATGTTCTAAGAATTAACTTAGTCTTATTTTCGCTCCTTCTTCCAGTTTCAGGGTCCAAATATTCGTACCTTACAAAACTTCCAAAATCCACGAGATTTCTTACTTCTACCTTTCCCTTCTTTGATACCGTTTTAACGCTCTCTGGATAGCACATAATGGAAAATGTAAAAAATATATTTACTCTTTTTCGCTGAGTTCTTTTATTATCCGATTCACTATCTCCTCGCTTTTGTTTCTAACCTCTGACACAAGCTCTGCTGCCTCACTTTTCACCTTATCCGCGTATTTTTCATCCTTAAGTCCTGAGAGATTTATAAGCACATTCAAATACGCTGCGTATGCTGCCGCGTGGGCGGTAAGTGCTGCCACTCCTGCATCGCTCAGCGCATTTTTGTTTCCTTTAAAGCTCAGAGAGTTGGCAAGCTCCAAAATTTCAGGTGTGCTTCTAAGTGTTTCCAGTGGCACTTCAATTGCTCTCTTGGTGGCCTTTTCAATCTCTAACTCCCTTATTCTCTTCTCCTCTTCACTTTTCTTAGGAAGTCTGAAAGCGGCCATGAATGCGTCAAAAGCCTCTGTGTCTTTATCAATCAGCGTAATAAATTTGTCCTTCAAAGCCTGAGCTCTAAGGCCTATGGAAATCATATCATTCCAAACATCTTTGTATTTCCTCTTTCCGTAAGTGAGATTGGCAACCATGGAGCAGAGAGATGCTCCTAATGCTCCGTTCAGCGCTGCCACACTGCCCCCACCCGGCGCCGGTGAATCCCGCGAGAGTTCATCTGCAAAATCTTTGAGAGATAAATTCACAAGCTTTGGCTTTGCTTCCATTTTCTCAATTTTGTATTCAATAACCTTCTCATCAGGATCAAACGGCGCTACCTCATTCAATCCCAAAGAGAGAATGGCAGCATGCACTATGTCACGTTCAGGAATCGCCGTGCTTTTGCCCTGTTTCTCCAAGAAATGTCTGCCAACATCCAGCATGGCTTCAAGGGGTATCAATCCCACAATCTCGCTTCCAGTAACTCTCAAACCTATTTTCTCCGCTTCTTCCGATGCAACTTCAAATACCTTCCAAAGCGGTGTTTCGTGGAAATTTGTCAGATTTATGGATATCTGCGCACGTTTGTACTCGTCTATGTACCAGCCAATAGCTTTCACATTTTTTAGCCTTCCCGGAACTTGAATTTTAGTTCCATCTTCCTGCTTTTTTTTGTATCCTTTTTCTCGTATTACTTTGGCTATTTTGTGTGCAAGCTTTTTATCTGTGGTGTTTAAGTTTATGTTATAGGCTATCAAAAAATCCCTCGCGCCTATAACAGTAGCACCTGTTTTAGCAATCTTTTCGTTCCACTCTGACGGTCCATAATCAGGTTTCCAGCGCTCATCTGCAAGCTTATCTTTCAGAGCTTCGTACTCTCCAGCTCGTATATCAGCAAGATTTTTTCTATAATCTGCAGTTGCCGCGTACTCATAGAGATAAACGGGAATGCCCAACTCTTCGCCAACCCGCTCTCCAAGCTTCTTTGCAAGCTCCACGCACTCGTCCATGGTTACTCCTCTAACTGGAACAAATGGACAAACATCCGTGGCACCCATTCTAGGATGCGCACCCTTATGATTTCTCATGTCAATTAACTCGGATGCTTTTTTAATTGCTCTGAAAGCAGCCTCAAGAACCGCCTCCGGAGCACCCACAAAGGTCATCACCGTTCTATTGGTAGCCTCCCCAGGATCCACATCAAGTAAATACACATTTTCTGTGCTTTTTATAGCCTCTGCAATCTCTTCAATCACTTTAGCATTTTTTCCCTCACTGAAATTTGGAACACACTCAACAATTCTATCCATACTCATCACCTTACGGGGCATGGCAAACTCATAATTTAATGATTTGGCACGCTGGAAAGTTTATAATTGTTTATGCTTTCCTGAGCTCTATGAAACGTATAGGCTTGATTGGTGGAACCTCTCCGGAATCCACTCTGTATTATTACTCAAAACTTGTTGAAGAATCTCGCAGAAGATTTGAAATAAATTACTATCCTGAAATTGTGATTTTCTCTCTTAACTTCAAAAAATTTAGAGAGTTGCCAACGTGGAAGGATAAGAAGGAGTACATAATGGAAGGGATTAGAGCATTGGAGACCTCTGGTGCGGAGATTATCGCACTAACTGCAAATACCCCACACATAATATTTGATGAGCTTCAGAGCCTCACAGACAAAAAAATGGTGAGTATAATTGATGCAGTAGGAAATGAAGCAAAACGCCAGAATTTAAAAAGTCTGCTTTTGTTAGGTACAAAGGTAACCATGACCTCTGGGTTCTACAGAGAGAAGTTAGAGAATATGGGATTCATAGTGCTTATTCCAAGTGAAAGGGAGATGGAAGAAATCAACAGAATAATATTTGAGGAGCTTGCCACTGGTAGTTTAAAAAGTAAAGATTTTCTCGTTTCTGTTGTGGAAAAGTATGAAGATGCTGTGGATGGAGTTATTTTAGGGTGCACTGAACTGCCTCTAGCACTATACAAAGAAGATGCGTCCATACCACTTTTGGATTCTGCAGAAATTCATGTACGCGCCATACTGGATGAGGCTCTAAAACCTTAAATATCAAAACATTTATTCCCCTTTCAGAATGCGGGTGTAGTGTAGCCTGGTATCACGAAGCCCTGCCACGGCTTTGACCCGGGTTCGAATCCCGGCACCCGCACTTTTTAAGTGAGAAAAAGTTAAATAAGAGTTTGAAGATATATATCTTATGACAAAATATGTTCTTATATGCTTATTGATATTCCTTTTAATAACAGCGTATTTACCAAAGAGCGAAAATGCTAAAAGCTCAATCAATTCAGAGGCTATTAATGCTTTCCATGATAATATGAGCAATTCAGGAGCTATATGGCCAATGTTTAGAGGTGGTGTGACACATACAGGCCGCAGCTCCTATGATTCAAGATATATTAACGGATTCTTGAAATGGAAATTTGCTACCATGGATGGCATATTTTCCTCACCGGCAATTGGAAGTGACGGAACAATATATATAGGGTCTGATGACGGAAATTTATATGCAATAAATAAAAATGGAACTGAAAAATGGGTGTTTGTAACAAATGATTCAGTAGAATCCTCTCCTGCCATTGATAATAAAGGAAAGATTTACTTTGGCTCTGTAGATGGATACGTTTACGCTGTAAATCCAAATGGCACACTGTATTGGAAATTTAAAACTGGAAATTCAATATATTCATCGCCCGCGATAGGAACCGATGGAACTATCTACATAGGCTCGTGGGATGGCTATTTATATGCAATAAAATCCAATGGAGCTCTTAAATGGAAGGTAAACTTGGGTGGTAAAGTAGAATCTTCTCCTGCTGTTGGATACGACGGTACTGTTTACGTGGGGACATGGAATGATTCAATATATGCTATATCCTCCGATGGAAATGTGAAATGGCATGTCAAAGTTGGAGACTTTGTTTTTTCCTCACCCGCATTAAGTGATGATGGAACAATATACATTGGCTCTTATGATGGTTACCTATATGCCATATCAACAAAGGGTACAATAAAATGGCGATTTGAAACGGGAGATGTTATACGCTCATCACCGGCCATAGGAGAGGATGGAACAGTGTATGTTGGTTCATGGGACAGCTATTTATATGCCATAAACCCCGATGGGAGTCTAAAATGGAAATTTAAAACTAATAATGAGATTGATTGGTCTTCTCCAGTAATTGGTAAATACGGAATAATTTACGTAGGATCAAAGGATCATTACATGTATGCCCTGTATCCAAATGGCATACTTAAATGGAAATTTAAAACGGGTAATAGCATTTACTCATCTCCTGCCATTGGACCAAATTGCACAATATACTTTGGGTCCTACGACTCAAAGATATATGCGTTGGGCACCGATGTTCCATCTCCACCCAGAAATCTAAAAGCAAACTCTTTTTCAGACCATATATCAATTCATTGGAGTGCCCCATCATGCAAGGGCTCCTCCAACATAACTGCCTACCGTATATATCGTAATGGAGTAATGATTAAAGAAATTTCAGCTTCCCAAAACGATTATACTGATTGGAACGTGGTGTCTAATCAAACATACAAATACTATGTCACGGCAGTCAATTCTGCAGGTGAGAGTGCTAAGAGCAATGAAGTTAGTGTAACACCCGGCGGCACAGTACCTGAAAGTTACAATATCTTTATTATAGCCATTGCATTTGCAATCATAATTGCAAAGCGAAAATGAAAATAGTGTACAAAAATCCACAGCACCCAAAAATTAAAAAACTAAAAGGAATTCGGAGTGAATATGAGAATATTCATCGGTGTTGCATGGCCTTATGCAAACGGAGTTGTGCATCTTGGGCACATAATGGGTGCATATTTACCTGCAGACATTTTCGCAAGATATCAAAGAATGCAGGGCAATGAAGTGCTTATGGTTTCAGGAAGCGATGAGCATGGCACGCCTGTAACTATAACTGCTGAAAAAGAAGGAAAGAGCGTTCAAGAGATAGTAAATAGATACCACAAAATAAATTCTGAGGTTATGGAGAAACTAGGCATATCTTTTGATTTGTTTTTCAGAACAACTGATCCAAATCATGAGCAGGTTGTGCAGGAATTTTTTATGAAACTTTGGAAAAATGGATATTTGTACGAGAACGAGATGTTGCTTCCGTACTGTCCTAAATGTGAGCGTTATTTACCGGACAGATACGTGGTGGGAACATGCCCATACTGTGGCTATGAAAATGCACATGGTGACCAGTGCGATGCATGCGGCAGGACGTTAGATCCAAAAGATTTGATAAATCCAAAATGTGCCATCTGCAATACACCCACGGAGTTCAGAAAGAGCAAACACATATTTTTATCGCTAACCAAGCTTGAGAGCTCGCTGATTAAATGGATAGAGAGCAAAACATTTTGGAGAGATAATGTTAAAAGATTCACCCATCAATTTTTAAAATCTGGGCTCAAAGATAGAGCTATAACCAGAGACATCTCATGGGGAGTCAAAGTGCCGATTGATGGCTATGAAAACAAGAGAATATACGTTTGGTTTGATGCTGTTATAGGGTATCTATCTGCCAGCATGGAATGGGCAAGACGCAATAACGAGTCATGGGAGAAGTTTTGGAAAGATCTTAATGCGAAACACTACTATTTTTTGGGAAAGGACAATATTCCATTCCACACGATAATATGGCCCGGAATGCTCATGGCTCATGGTGAGTTAAATTTACCGTACAATGTAATTGCAAATGAATATTTGCAGTTTTCAGGACAAAAATTCTCAAAAAGCAAAAAGATAGGTGTATGGATGCCTGAACTTATTGAAAATTTTGATGTGGATATGATTCGTTTCTATGGTGCAGTAAACATGCCTGAAAATAGAGATTTCAATTTCACATGGGACAACTTTATTGGCACAATTAACGAGATGTTGGTTGACAAATATGCTAATTTGATCCACAGAATACTGAGTTTTGCATATCGCAATTTCGGAGAGGTGCCACGCAGGGGAGAAGTGGATGAGCTGGACAGAGAATTATTTAAGAGAATCATGCAAACACGCAAAAATATGTCTGATTATTTAGAAAATGCAGAATTCAAAAAGGCTATAAAAGAGTGGCTCAATCTAATTAATTTTGGAAATAATTACTTTACCAAAAAGGCACCTTGGGCATTATGCAAAGAAGATAAGGAAAAATGCGGATCTGTAATCAATGTATGTCTTCAATTAGTTCAAGCAATTGCCGTGTTTGGAGCCTCATTTTTACCGTTTGCATCAGAGAAAATATGGAAATATTTGGGATACGATGATTCAGTGCACAATCATAATTGGAATGATGCAATAAAAAATATTCCTGTGGGCCAGAAACTAATAGAACCGAAACACCTTTTCCAGAAAATTGAAATGGACGAGGAAAGGTATGAGAAGTGGAGTCAAATGGATATCAGAGTTGCCAAAGTAGTGGACGTAGAAAATCACAAAGATGCTGACAAGCTTTACATAGTGAAGTTGAACTTAGGAAACGAGGCGAGAACGGTAGTTGCAGGTCTTAAAAATTATTATTCAAAAGATGAACTAATTGGAAGAGAAGTTTTGCTGCTGTATAACTTAGAGCCAGCAACGATAAGAGGTGTGAAATCTCACGGAATGCTTTTGGCAGGCGATGACGGAAACAATGTGGCACTCCTTAAGCCTGAAAAAGAGGTGGCTCCGGGAACACGGGTGGAGGCAAATGGAATAATTGGTAGAGGAGAGAAGATACTCAAATTTAAAAAATTCAAAAAGATGGTGCTTGAGATTGTGAACATAGAAAATGAGAAAATCGCAGGCTCAAAGGCATATACGGTTAACTTTACCATTCCCAACGATTGGCGTGGCAAACAAGGAGTTGTGTTTATTGACAAAAAACCTTTACTGCTGCATGTGGGAGACATACTAATAGTGCCTGATAAAAAAATCAGTCCCGGAGGCAAAGTGAGATGAAACTTGACTTGCACATTCACACCTCTTATTCTCCTGATGGAAAAGTTGATCCTAAAGATGTGCTTAAAATTGCTAAAAAGTTAGGGATAGATGCGATAGCTATAACTGACCATAATGAAATTAAAGGTGCGCTAAAAGCGAGATCTTATGGAATATTACCAGTAATAATAGGAGAAGAAGTATCCACTTTGTCAGGCCATGTGCTTGCTTACAATATTGAGTGCCTAATTCCACGAGGACTTACAGTAGAAGAGACTATTGAAAAGATACAAGAATGCAGCGGAATCGCAGTTATTGCTCATCCATACAGATACTGGTCAGGAGTGGGGGAGAAGGAAACAATTAAAAATATAAGGCACGTGGATGGAATAGAGATTTTCAATGGCAGATGTAAAGAAAGGTCAAATAAAAAAGCAAAAACTTTAGCTGAAAAATATAATAAATTTGGTACCGGAGGTAGCGATGCACATTTTCCTGAGCACATTGGTAAAGCAGGAGTAGTTACAGATTGTTATGATATACCTGAATGCTTAAAGAATGCAAAAACATTTGGCAGTTCAAGAACCTCACTTGAAACAATAGCCTATGTGAAAAAAGCTGTTGGCGAATGGATAAAACGTGGATTTAAGAGAATTTAAATCAAATCTTTTAACTTATCTTTTAAAACTGCAATTTCATCCCAATGCTCTTCCTTGGAGATCACAGCAAGCACACCCCTCTTCCCAGCCGCGGTAATTGTCAGTTTGTAGCCTTTGTCAATATCAACAACTATTTTTTCAACGGCTCCAATGGCCGATGTGGCGGTTTCGGAGGCTCCCAACACTATGGCGCTCATCGCAGAAAAAGTATCCTGATTTTCAAGCTCGTCCCCCTCAATAAACATACCTGTCCTACTCACAAGAATAACTTTATCAACATTGGATTTTTCTTTGAAAGTCTCCAGAAGCTCTTTGACTGTTTCCACCATCCATTAGTGATATGTTACAATTATATATATATCTTTCCCCACATCTGCGCATTGCTTTGATTCTCCAGAGCCGTTCCTAGGAGGAAATTTACAGAGACATCGCTTCCATATTTTTATAATGGGGCCGCCGAGATTTGAACTCGAGTCTCCGGCTCTTCCGGAGGAGGGGTTTGAAAGGGGAACCTTGGTGCCCCTTCACACCCGAAGCCGGAAGGATGCCAAGCTACCCCACGGCCCCACGCTTGGTGCAATGCATGGCAAATAATAAATTTTTTGATTTGACGGTTAAGTTGTGTTATCTGAAATTACTTCGCCGATTCTTCACGATTCATCACCTCCATCCAATAGATGAAAAAATTTATATTGTTGAACTCCTCATCTCCCAGACCGAGGTGAAGCAATATGAGCAAGCTTGCAGATGTAGAAATTGTGAGAGAGGGAGACATGTTCTTTGCAAGAATAACAATGCCCGATGGAAACGTTACCAAAATAGAGAGCGAGAAATTTGAAGAAATACTTAATCAAATAGCCACCGAGTTGCAGGATAGGTTCGGTTTTCTTTGAATTATTTTTTAATTTTTATTTCTATGAGTTTTTTGGTTATTTAGTAAACTTAATTTACTAACAATAGTTAGTTAATAAGGCAATTGCTAAAAGTAAAAATTTAAACACCATCGTGAATACACCATTGTGGAAAAAGAAGTTGAAAAATGCATGAATATGATACGAAGAGGATATACCAAGGAGAAAATAAGAGCTGCCTTTAAATGGAAGAATTTTGAAGATATATACGAGGTTGCAAAGTGCAGAATACGAGCCAAAAATAAATTTTCTGTAAAATCTCTGTATTTTGATACTTATGGTCTTAGATATTCCACTCCAGAGATTGTAGCAGAATATCGCGCAAAGAGGATACAAAATAAAAAAATTGCAGATATAAGTTGTGGAGTAGGATTACAAGCGATTTTTTATTCATTCAAAAACAAAAGAGTTTTGTGTGTTGATATAAATAAAAAAAGGATAGAATACGCAAAAAAGAATGCTATTGCTTACAAAGCAAATAATATTGATTTTTTGATAGGCGATGCACTATCTGATGAAATAAAAAATAGAGTGGCAGAATACGATGTGATTTTTTCAGATCCTGCAAGAGATGAAAGTGAGCCTGAAAGATCCCTTGAAACTTTACTTCCCTCGCCTATAAAGATTATTGAAAAATATGGTCAAAGAGATTATATTTTTGATTTACCACCCCAAATAGCCTTGCATAAGATTCCTAAAGACTGGGAAAAAGAGTTCATATCTTTAAATGGAAAAATTATAAGATTTACAGCTTATGTGGGAAAGTTAAAAATACACGATAGAGTAGCTGTTTCATTACCAGAAAATCATGTTTTATGGAGTGACCTTCCGCCGCAGCACCTCAATTACAAAAAATTAGCTATAAATAAAATAAAGTTAAGTAACAACATTTATATTGTTGATGAATCAATTTACTACGCCAAACTACTTAACGAATTCAAAGATAGGTATCATATACAGTACCTTCAAATAGGTAAAAGAAGAACTTTAGCAACTGGAGATGGAGATATACCATTCACAAAAAAATTTAAGGTGCTATGTAAAAGCACAAACCTATCCGAAATTATAGAATGCATGAAAAGCGAAGGAATAGGAAAAGTGACTTTAAGATTCGCAATATCACCTGAAGAGTACTGGAGTTTGAGAACCAAGCTTGAAAATGCTCTAAGGGGCGAGTTAAAAGGCTCCCTCTTCCACGTTGGAGATGTGTGGATTGGTGCAACTAATGTAACATAACATAGGTTATGTTGCATTCATAAAGAGTCCTCACAAAATACCATTTTTTAGGTTTACAGGGTAGGGTCCAAAAACAATTTTTGTGGTTTTGTAAAGTCGTTAGATTTATCAAAGGAAACACATGTCCTGCTTATGTGAATATAGAACATTATTACTCATTGGTTTCTGATCTCATGTCCCTTGAAGAATTTAAGAGAAAAATTGAGATGAGAAAAGAAAAATACGGGCACCTTCTTGATGATGAAGCAATAGCATATCTCATAGTTGATGAGCTGGGAAGAAATCCGGGTAATAGAATGAAGATAGCCGAGCTTTATGATGGAATAAACGCCACTGTTGAAGCTACTATAATTGATATCGGAAAGATTGAAACTGTAAAAAATCATAGAATTATGAGATTAAAAATAGCCGATGATAGTGGATGGTGTATGCTTGTACTATGGAACGATGAAATTGACTCTGCTATTGAAAACATAGAAATCGGCAAAAAAGTAAAGGTAGTAAACGGTTATGTTAAAGAAAACAGATACGGTCTTCAAATCGGTCTGGGGAAGTGGGGCATACTCATATTTGATTAGTTAATTAGCAAAGTTACTTAATTTATATTATAAAATTAGGTGATTTGGATGATGGGAAAAAAAGAGGCAATGGAAAAATACGAGGCTGCAAAGGCTGCTAATAAAGTTGATGAGGACATAATACCTCTGCTTGAAAAAATTAACTCTATACCGGTATATTACACTACAAGCAGCTGTTCTGGACGAATAGGAGTTATGCAAATTCCTAAAATTGGGGATAAGATAAACGCCATTTTTTTAGGAAAGTGGCATAGGGAGGTTGAATTACGGGAACTAAAAGAGAGCATTAACAGATTCTCAGAAGGGGCACTATATCTACTTGTTCAATCAGCCATTCTCCATGTTGTAGCAAAAAATACAGATCATGCGATAAAACTCATAGAAATAAGCAAAAATTCAGGATTCAAATACTCATCTATAAAATCAATAAAAAGAGAGGGGATACTTGTGGAAATTCTCAGTACTGAACATATAGAAATACCTCTGGGTGAAAACGGAAAAATTATGATATGCGAGACCAACCTACCTTTTTTCTTAAACAAAGCCAATGAAACCATAAGAAGGGTTAAAGGAAAACTTTCAACTTTAGAAAAAAATATCAGCTCCCTTCTTCTTTCCTCTTCTTGATTTTCCAATAGCGGGTTACATATCCAGCCAAAGTATTTCTCAGACGCTTAGTTTGTACATCTGTAAGTTTTTCTACAACCGTTTTGTTATGTTCAAAATCACCGTTAAACATATCCCCATATTTATTCACAAGTTCCCTCGCAACTCTTTTGATGTTAGATGGCCTTATGTTTCCCATATCTGCGGAAATTTAGAACCTGCTTATATAGTTTTCTCCATACGCTTAAAACTAAGTATTTTCATAGTAAACAGTATAAACTAATGATGCTAACAAAATTTAACATTTTGATATGAAATCCCCCAAACCTCTTAACACCATGAATACTGCTACATAATCTGGAACACAACTCTCTTTATCAACGTGTGTTATATCAAATGGCAAAGTATCATTACTTTTAGGTATTATCTTTGTTTCTTCTTTTTTAAATGTATCTGGCACAACAAATTTTAATAAATCCTCATGGTTAGCTGGATTAAATTCATTAAACTCCTTATAGGTTAATGGTCTCACTATAAACCCAGTCTTACCATGAAGAGAGCCTATAAATCTTATAAGCCTATGAATATCAGTAGATACTGGCTCATCTGTTTCACCTCTAATTCTTATTTTTTCTTTAAGATATTTTAGATAGATATCCCTTACATTTTCATCCATCATATCTAAAATTTGGGGATTTTTTGACTGTGCCGCACGCATCATGCCCTCTAATTTTACTGTATAATTGCTGGTTTCTTTTAAAAAATCCTTTACAACCTTGGATGATAACTTTTTATCCTTCAACAGAGAGTTCAGCTCTTCAATTAAAACTTTCTTTCCACCATTCAAATATGTGGTCCAAAGGTAGTTCATATTGTCAAAAATTGCTTTACTTACCTTTCCGTACCAACCGCCAGTATCTGGAGGATAAAGCCTCAATAGTTTCTGAGTTTTTTTGCGAATTGTCTTGTATTCTACATTCAAAAAATTCTCAATATTTACGCCTTCTCCAGTTATGTAATTTACAATTTCCCTGCGCTCATCACTTTTTAAAGGATATACATCACCTCTGCGCACATAAATGTGAAAACCTCTGCCCCCCGAGAAGACAATGGTCAAGTCCCGCTCTGAAAAACCAAAATCACTTATAAGAAAATCATCAATGAGCTTCTTCGCCTCCCTTTTCACAACAGCCAGCATACGATGATACTCAAGACCTTCTGTTTCAGGAAGGTGATCAGCATCTAAATCAAATATTAAATCCGCACCGAGCCAACCTTTGCTTTCCATATCTTTATTTGAAGGATCTGTATAATAGGCTGTGGAATAGTACGCGTGCCTAGGAACATTAGACACGAAAAATTTTTTTATTTCTCTCTTATTTTTAAATCCTAAATGTCTGAGCACATACTTCCTGTCAAAAAACATAAAACCATACTCACGCATAGTAAAACGAGGTGGAAGAATTATGTCTGAGCGAAGATAGTACTCTCTAAACATACCCATTGCATACTCTAAATTG
The DNA here is from genome assembly GCA_964425415.1 of uncultured Thermoplasmata archaeon. GTDB lineage: Archaea > Thermoplasmatota > Thermoplasmata > Thermoplasmatales > Aciduliprofundaceae > JAADDK01. Next base: position 26,779 of record CAYRMJ010000007.1, read on the forward strand.
CCCATTATTTTATGATATAGCACATCTCTTAAAACCTTTGC
>CAYRMJ010000008.1:0-26724 GCA_964425415.1 uncultured Thermoplasmata archaeon
AGGAGAACCTTTAGCGTTGGCGCCACGAGAAACATACACCGTTATATTGCCAATGCTGTATTTGTATGATGCATTAACATAACTCACCAATCCCGTTAATTGCACGAATGAATTGTTGTATTCCTTCCATTTGTTATATGGAATGATTGCGTAAGAGTTATGTCCGTTATGCCCCACAATAGATATGCCTTGGCCGGTCTCGTTCTCAACTTTTATCTCAAGCTTCTCTCTGTAAGAAGTGAATTTCCCACATACTTTAACGATATCACCATAATGAAGCACATTCGGCTTTTTGGCTTCAGGCTCCGCATACACTCTAATTGCCCTGTATCCCGATTGATTCACCATGTAGAAGCTGTAATTTTTTCCATAAGCAAATACTCCTTGTACCTCAACTAGCATTCCCATATATCTTGATGCGTTGCTCAGCAAATCATCAACAGAGACTTTCTCATATTTAGGTTTGGACAAGACCACAATTTTGTCAGAAGTGGCGTTTCTCACCTTTAATTCCCAGCTTCCGTGGTACAGGGTCAATGTACCCCAGAGTTCAACCTTTGCGCCCTTGAACACCATTCCATTTACAACTCCACCTTTCTCCACGTAAACCGAAAGCACTTTTGAAGATTTGTTACTCGCGCCAACTTCAAACTTCCACGAAGCGTTCTCGTTCACCACATACGCCTCTGGGACGTGTATGGCTGATTTGTTGTAATTCTCAGGATTGGTTAGAAGAGAATCCATGCTCACGGATGTGTAATTTGAGGATATGTATCTGGAGAAGTCGCTGGTTGCATTTCTCACATACATCTCGTGGTATCCATAGCCATACTTTTTGGAATAATAGTATGTCAAAAATCCGCAAACCTCAAATTTGTCACCTATTGCAGGAGAACCTTTAGCGTTGGCGCCACGAGAAACATACACCGTTATATTGCCAATGTTGTATTTGTATGATGCATATAAATTGCTCACCACTCCTGTTAATCGCACGAATGAATTGTTATATTCCTTCCATTTGTTATATGGAATTGATAAATAAGAGTTGAATCCATTGTGGCCGACTATCGTTATTCCTTGCCCTGTTTCGTTACTCACTTTTATTTCAAGCTCGTTTCCGTAAGGTGTGAATCTTCCAGATACTTTGACGACATCTCCATAATGGAGTGTATTCGGCTTTTTAGCTCCGGGCTCCGCATAAACTCTAATTGCCCTGTATCCCGATTGATTCACCATGTAAAAGCTGTAATTCTTTCCATAGGCAAACACTCCCTGCACCTCAACCAGATCTCCAATGTACTTTGAAGGATTGTTTATCATATCATTGACCGTTACCTTCACGGACCTCTCCTCACGGTATTTTATAGATACTTCGTAAGTTGTAGATGAGCTTGAACCTGAGTTATCATAAACTGTCAATTTCACGGTGTATTTTCCCTCTTTGGAATATGTGTGATTTACAAACTTTCCACCGGATTTTGCGCCATCTCCGAAATCCCATATATAGAGCATTATTTTTCCATCTGGATCATAGGACTTCTCTGCAGAAAAATGCATCACCATTCCAGTGAAACCGTCCTTTGGGCCCGAAATCACAGCCACGGGTGATCTGTTGACATTACCCCGCATCGCGACCGCATATATTGTGATCGGTACGCCAATGGCTGCCACCAAAATACCCACGAGCAATATTGCTTTGAGTTTAGGGTTTAACATGCAAAAAGTGCATGGCATATTCCATATTAAAATCTATGGCCTTATCCACCTAACTGAAAGATATACCACCTTTCTATCCTTTTTCTTCGCAAGAAGAAGCGTTTTCCTAACGCCATGCGCAACTCTCACCGCTCTGCTCAACCGCTGCAAATCTTCAGGTTCGGAAAGCACATGAACCAAGTACCGTGAATGCTCTTCAAGTGATTTTTCGTAAACTCTGAAATGAGTGCCGTATTTGAATCCAGATTTGACAACAAGATGCCTGTTCCTTAAATCTGCATAAACTTCGTACACAGATTCATCAACTTTGATTTTTTCATCGCCTGTAAGATATCTCGCTTCGTTATTAGACAAATAAGCAAATTTACTCTCTCTCTTTCCATAAGTGCCAAGCTCTTCAGGACTGTCAATTAAAAAAACTCTGGAGCCCGCAATTATATGCTCTTTCAGAGTAAAATTCTCATAATTTGAGCCTCTCGGTTCCTCGCGATTAACCATGTAATAAGTGATATCACCATCTCCATCCACGATCGCAAGGGCAAATGGCAATTCTTTGCTATTCGCGACATCCATATCAAATTTTTGATTTTCAGACATTGGATAGAAGTGCATTCTGTAACTCTTTCTCGCAAGGTATCTATCTTTCTCAACACTGACCACGTATCCGCGTTGGCGCAGGTCCCTATACACGAAGAATCTTATATCAAAATCCTGTAGCTTGGATGCTGCTTCTTTAAACAAATTTTCAAATGAAAATGTGCCGAAATCTCTCTCCGATAGATACAAGGCTTCTTCATAGCTTAAGTTTATGCACCCACCTTCATTTGTACCATATCCCCGTGTGCGCAATTTATCCGCCATTGTCCCGCATACTTTAATTCCACGCATGAAGGCTCATAGATTTCTCACTTAAACAATTTTGCAAAGTGGCACAACTTTTTGGACATCTCTGGCAATTTATTTATTCTAAAATACAATTGAGGTGAGCAATGCTTGTGGGTCGGGAGCGTGAATTAAAGCGTCTTGAAATTGTTAGAAAGCTTGTGGAGGGCGATTTGGGAGTATTCGTCATAATTGAAGGTCCGGCAGGAATTGGAAAAACTGAGCTCGTGAATGAATTTTCAAAAAGTTTGCAAAATTTTGAAGTGCGACGCTCCCGTGCAGATCCAGAGCTGCAATTCACCCCATTTTCCCTTTTCACAAGAGCCTTTGAAGAGAATAGGTTAGAGGACATACCTCGGGGCTATCAGGTACGTACTGCGCTGGAGCTTGCCAGAGAGCTTGAGAGAAAGCGTGGGGTTATGATGCTGGTGGATGAGTCAAGCGGATTCTACACATGCAAAATAGCCAAAGAGCTGAATAATGTACAGTGCATTGCATCCAAGCATAGAGGTGATTTTATAATCACAGAAATTGACGGCGAGAATTCAGTTAAACCCTATGAGGCAGAGTCGCAACTGCTTGATATAATGGCAAATCATCTAATTAAAGGTGGTGCAGTGGTAATTGAGAATTTAAATTATTTGATACACATTCTTGGATTGGAGAAAGTTCTTCTCTTTCTTAGAGATGCTAAGAACATAATAAATGAGGGTTTGTTAATTGTATGGGCAGACCTATCTGCTTTGGAAGGTGAAGAAAGCGATAAGTTGAAAGCTCTGTTTGACGAGGTGCACAGATTTGAATTTCATGGTGAGGACGGAAACACGATGGTATTCACGCATTCAATACCTCAAAACTTGGTGCTTTTTTCTGAAAAAGGAGATGAAGGGTACTTAGTTTCAGAAAGCTCTGATCTGAGGCCAACAATGCTGAACTTTCATCTTTTAGAAAAGGTTATAGAGGAGCTCAAGAGAAATGACATTGCATTAAAATGTATGCGCACTCTGATTGATTACAATTCTCCGAGAGAAGTTTACATCTGGCTCAAATATGTGCGCGATGTGGCTATGATGCGGGGGCACAGGGTATATGTGGATATAAGCGAATTAACGGACGCGGAAATAGCGAAGCTAAGGTCCCTTGCGGACCTGATAGAGGTTCCTCAGTATCGGGAAACATCCGTTTATCGGATTTATGATAACTTTCTGAGCTTTTTGGGAAGTGCTGCAAAAAGAAATAAACTGGCTTTGATATTTGAAGATGTACAATGGGCAGATCGCAATTCTCTGGAGCTTCTTGATTACCTCGCAAGAAATGTGCCATCAGGGGTGCTTGTTCTTATAACCTATCGGGGAGAGGACGTGGCATTGAGCAATCACGCAGAGGTTATACAGAGCATGTTTGAGTATCCCACAACTGAGATAATTAGACTTGGTCCCCTGAGGAAGGAGGATGCTTTGAGCCTAATCAAGCAGCTGGGCATGGAAAATGCAGAGGCAATCTACGAGAAAAGTGGAGGGCATCCTCTCTTAATAGTGGAAATGTCAAAATTTCGTGGCAAACACTTCGTTCCAGAATCAGTGAGGGAGAGCGTTGCTTATCGCCTTAACAGGCTTGACGATAGAACACTCTACATTCTTAGGTTCATGTCCGTGGCGGGTATGGAAATTGAAAAGAGCATAGTAAGAGATGTGCTGAATATGAACTTCAAAATATCAGAGGAGTTGGAAGACATTTTGAGTGAAAAAGGCAAGGTGATAAGATTCAAAAATGCCATGGTTCGCGATTACCTGTACCGCACTATGACACCGGATATGAAGGTGCAATTTCACGAGATGCTCGGCGAGTATTATGCGGAAAAATCGGTGTTCAAAGCTGCATATCACCTTTACAAATCTCGCAGTTCTCGTGCTATTGAATTTCTCAAGCTTGCTGCTGAAAAATCAGAAGAGCAGTATGCTCTTGAAACGGCCATTGATTTTTACAGCATGGCAGCGGAGATTGCAGAGCGGCAGGAGCGTGAGGATATTCTTGATATTTTGAAGAGATTGGCAAATTTGGAGAGCATGACAGGACGCTATGAAAGCGCAAAAGAGCATTATAGAAGAATACTTGAGATGGAAAAAAGTGGTGATGTGCTTTTAAAAATGGCATCCACCTTGATAGATTTAGGGCGCTATGATGAAGCTGAGCAGTACTTAAATGAGGCGATTAATGAGGAGAATGAGCACGTATCTCAGAAAGCAAAGCACATATTCGGACTTCTTCACTTGCAACGTGGAGAGCTTGAGGAGGCAGAGCGCTATTATGAAGATTACAAAAATTATGTTGCAAAGCACGGCACCAAGAGTGAACTTGCAGAAGCATACATGTCACTATCCGCGCTTAGATTCTACCAGTCTCGGTATAAAGAAGCTTTAAAATTCGCGCGTGAAGCGATGAACATCTCTCGTGGAGCTGTGGATTACAAAACTCTGTCTTCCATGTACAATCTTTTAGGTGTTATATACGATGTTTTAGGACGCTCTGATGAAGCACTTGAGAAGTTTCAACGGCTATACGAACTTGCAAAGCGCGCAGGAGATTTGAAGTACATGGCTTACGCATACAACAACATAGGAGTGCTTTACTATTCCATGGGCGATTTACAAAAGGTGAGAAAGTATCTGGAAAGCGCACTTAAACTCCACAAAAAAATGGGAAACCGAAAGTTCATTGCCACATCATACTACAATCTTGCGGGCCTGTACGCGGACATAGGTGATTATCAGCGAGCATTTGCCTACTTTAAAAAAGCAGTGGAGATTTACAAGAAGATAGGAGATATGCACTCAGTCGCTCTGGCTGAGATATGGTACGGTTTGAGCCTCATTGAGGCTGAGAGAGTGAAGGAAGCGAAGGAGCACATAGTTTCAGGGTTGAAAGTTGCAGAGGACATGGGTTATTCAAAGGCAATGCTTCTTGGAAATGTTGGATTGGCAAGAATTAGCATGCACGATGAGGATTACAAAAGGGCAGAAGAGATCATGAAAAATAGCGGTGAGTTAGCGGATATTATGAAAGAGGATATGGATGTTTATCCACTTTATCTCATTACTCTGTGTGAGTTGAGTTTTATTATAGGAAATGCAAAGGAGGGTGAAGTTTGCATTGGAGAGTTGAGCGTGGTGTCTGAGAAAAGCGAGGACTTTGAGATTGGTGGATATTTGCATCTGTTTCGGGCTATGATGAATGTGCATAGCGGAGAGGATGGAGAGAGTGAGTTCAAAGAGTGTCTGAGCATTTTGGAGAAAGGTGGATATGTCAGTCCAGTGGCGCATGCTTATCTTACATACGGAATGTTTTTGAGGAGCAGAGGAAAGGAGTTCAAAAAATATCTAAGAGGTGCGCGGGACATTTACGAGAGAATGAACCTAACAAATGTCGTTGAAAAAATAGATAGTTTGTGCGGAGAGTGCTAAAATCTATTTTTGCTCTTTTCCTGAATTACTGAGAAACTCGTCATGCACATCAATTCTCTTCATCTCCAGCACATAGATCAGACCCATGGATAGTATGAGTGCAGATACGGCAATAAGCATCTCCCATCCAAAGGCTTTGAGGTCCAGTGTTATCAGCAGTTCTTTAACCAATGCAAGAACACCCAGCTCCATTATGTTCTTCATGCTCACATGATGGTACAGGAAATACAGAACAATAATTTCAAAAATTTCCAAAAATATGAGAATTAGCACAATTCCCTGAAGTACAGTTTCAACTTCAAAACCATTTAACAATCCTACTGCGAGTTCAAATAGTATGTAAATCACATAAATCATTGTTAGCGCACCCAAACCAATTACTACCATGTCAAATAGCAGTCCGAGCCACTGCATTACTCTTTTCTCAACTCGTCCCAGTTCTCTTTCCATACTTAAAGAATTGCAGTTATTTATAAAAATGTTCTGCAATCAGAGTTATGAAGCGCGGGAAATGTGAGATTTGCAACTCATTGGGGTGCTTTCAAAATATTTACGCGATATTATCTCTAAAATTTGGTTAGGTGAAAAGCATTTATAATTACTACTGCTTCCACTCTCCATTCAAATGAGAATATTTAAAATCTGGAGGCTATTGCATGGTTATGGATTTAATGAGCACTAATGCAAAAGGGAGAGTGGTGAGGAATAAGCGCCTGCTATTGATAGGAACATGCGTTGAATCTGAGCATTCGGAGATTTTAGAAAATTTTAAGCAATACTCTATTCTTTCGTTCTGTCCTGAAAAAGAGCATATAAATATGGCCTTTTACAAGCTCATTGCAATGATGAGCGTGGCAAAAGACCTGACGGTTCTCACGGTTGACGGCTCACCACACTGCGTACAACTTCACTACCTCGCTGATGAGGTGCAAAGATATTCCAACAGAGATTTTGAAGTTGAGCATTTTGTTATAATAAACGGCAAATTAGAAAAGATATCTCAAAACACGGTTAAGTTGTCCAGATACCTTTCAAAAATTGAAAAATTGCGCAATTGATATATTTATTAAAATGGTTCAAAAACTTTATATGTATGCTTCCATTACAATATTTGGAGGTAGCTATATGAGAGATATGAGAACCCATGAAAGTTTTGTGGGAAGCGGCAAAGTTAGGAAAAGCTATAAGAAAGTAAAGCAAAGAAACTACGCATGGGCGCCCATTGTGGTAATGCTCGTGGTGGCATCCGCGGTATTCATGGCGTTTTTCACCACTGCTCCGCACATTGGCACAAACTCATACGGATACAGAAGCGTTGAAAATGACCTTGGGGCGGGAAATACCACTCCGGACATCATTCCTGTGCCCACTGCACCATATTTCATAGTTGCATGGTATGGTTACAACATACATCAAAAAATGTGGTATGTTAATGTAACCCGAATTGATGGAAATGATGGCAGTATAATAAATACCAACACAGTCACAACAGATTTGTACATATACAGTGGACATCCAAGCGGTCTGCAGCCCAGAATAGCATTGGATCCAGATGATAAGGCCTTCCTTGTTATATGGTACTCGGAAAACAAATCCCTTGTAGGTAAGATTCTGGATGACCAAGGAAGGCCATGGTTCAATACCTTTGTAATCAATGATACCTCGGTCAGTGTGGACTACCATAACTTCGGAATTGCATACATTGGGAATTCTAAGTTCGTGATCACGTGGAACACTGGTGGATATGACAGCTATTTTACCATCGTGCAGTTCACGGGAAGTGGAAACTCTGGCGTTAGCGTAGATTCGTCCAAGCTTCTGTCCTCGGATACCGCGCATTCACATGTAAATCATCCTGTGGCTACAAATATCAGCAACGATAGAACAATGGTTCTTTGGAGAAACAGTACAGGAGCCCGTGGTAAGTACAATATCACAGCTAAGATTTTTACCAGCAATATGAGCAGTATTGTGAAGAACGATTTCACCGTTGCAGATGGCCGTGATGATAGCAAGGGATATGATATGCCAAATGTTGCCGCGGGGGATAATGAGTTCTTTGTAGTATATGCTAACAGAAATTCTCCTTATGATGCCCATGCTAAGATATACGATATTAATGGCAATCTCATCACTTCCCTTGATCTTCCAACCACTGGAAGTGCCATTAAGTACTACGGTATGGGCGTTGCCTACAACGGAAGCGGTGGATTCGTGGTCACAATGCCAGATAATAACAGAAACATAATCGCGATTCTGTATGACACCCATGGGAATTTGGTCTGGCAGCACACCATAATCGCCGATGGAAGCTCCAACGAGGGACCAAGGGTGGCTGTTTTAACTGACAGCAACGGAAATCCAGTGTATCAGTTTGTGTGGAACGATGCTACCAACGGAATAGTGAGAACCTCATACTGGCAGGAGAGCGAACTCGTACCAGAGTTCTCTGCCGTGATACCTATGCTCGCCATTCTCCTCGTATTAGTGGCAATCTGGCGCAGAAAATAAATCCCCTTTTACTTTTTTTCAAAATTCAGGTAATTTATGAATTTGTTCAGGGGCATGCCCTCGTCCCAGTGCATCACGTAATTTCCGTCGCGGGTTATTGATATCTTCGGAAGAATATTGTAAACGTACTTTGGCCAGCCTTCAACCTTGAGATTCATTGGCAACGTGAATATGCGCCACGGATCACCACGGACAGATTTCAGGCGAAAGGCGTAGAGAGCGATTATACCTGCACGCTCGCACTCTCTTATTATCTCCTCTGCCTGCTTCTGGCCCCTTCCCCGGTTCTGGGTGAATCTCATATTTCTCTCCTTGGAGGATTTCACCTCAATGGGAAAGGAAAAATCCCTGCGTATTGCAATTATATCTATTCCGAACGAGCCTGCGGCTCGGAGCACGAGAAACGGATTTGTGAGCATGCTTCTGTAATTATCCCGCTCCTCATCGCTCATGGTTTTTGTAATCCTAGCGATGGTGCTTTCATCGCCCGCAAGTATGTTCTTCAGCTCTCTCTCGTAATTTGCGCCCTTTTTAGCCATAAAAATCACAAAAAAATTAGATGAGGTTGAGTTTCTTTCCAGCCTTCTCGTAGGCATTTAGGGCATGGTCCAGATCTTCTTTGGTGTGCCCTGCGCTTATCTGGTTCCTTATCCTCTCCAGTCCACGAGGCACCATGGGGAACACTATTGGCAGCGCAAACACGCCGTCCTCAAATAGCATATGCGCAAGCTCCTTCGCCTTCTTTGATTCTCGCACCATCACGGGAACGATGGGAGTCTGGCTCTTCCACGTGTCAAACCCCAACTCCTCTAGTCCCTTCTTGAAGTAATTGCGATTGTCCCAGAGACGCTGCACACGGTCCTTCTCCTGCATCACAATCTCCAGAGACTTGATATTCGCTGCCGTGACTGCGGGGGGATATGCGGCGCTGAGAAGCCATGTGCGGGCGGTGTTGTAAATGTACTCTATCGCATATTCCTCGCCTGCAATCATTCCACCCATTGAGCCAAGTGCCTTGGAGAAAGTGCCCATCTGGAAATCAATTTTTTTCTGCACTCCAAAATGGTGCCCGATACCTCGGCCTTCGCCCAGCACACCTTCTCCGTGAGAATCATCCACATAAGTCATTGCACCGTACTCATCCGCAAGCTTCACAATCTCATCCATTGGCGCTATATCTCCATCCATGCTGAACACACCATCTGTAACGATGAGAATGTGCTCGTACTTGTCGTGCACCTCCTTGAGTTTTGCTTCCAGATCGCCCATGTCAAGGTGCTTGTAAATCACCTTGTCCGCGCGGGAAAGGCGAATGCCATCAATTATGCTTCCATGATTCAGTTCATCGCTCACCACCACATCGCCCTTTCCAACCAGCTTCGCAAGTGAGCCAGCATTTGTGGCAAAGCCAGTCTGAAATGCGAGGCCTGCGGCAGTCTCTTTGAACTCCGCAATCTTCCTATGTAGTTTTTCCTGCAAATCAGTGTATCCTGCAATGCTCCAATCGCTTCCTGCGCCCCAGCCGTACTTTTCAATTGCCTCCTTTGCAGCTTCCTTCAATCTGGGGTCGTTTGCAAGGTCCAGATAGTTGTTGGAAGCCAGCATAACCGCGTGCTTTCCCTCCACATTCACCCTTGGCCCAGAAGGTCCAAAAAGTCTCAGAAGTTCCCATGTCTCACCTCTCTCCTTCATCTCCTCCAGTATCTTCTTCAAATGCAGTGTTTTCTCACTCATCAAATCACCTCTGCATATCATAGCATCATGCAATAAAAAGATTTTTGCCGCTTCATGTACGCGGAAAATTTACCTCAACATTAACAGAAAATATTTTTATAACTGGCAATCATTCCACCTCTATGTTTGAGAAGGTGAAGGTTGATGAGAATGAATATGTGCGCGTTCCGAGGGACGAACTTTTTAACGTTGTGAAGAGCATTTTTGTGGCCCTCGGCGTGCCTGAGAGCGACGCGGAGATAGTAGCTGAGAACCTAGTGATGGCCGATCTAAGGGGTGTGGAAAGCCACGGAGTGCAGAGGTTGAAGAGATACGTGGACGGCATAAAGGCGGGAGGAGTGAAGGTTAATCCGAATATAAAGGTGGTTAAAGAATCCCCAGTTTATGCCCTCTTGGACGGGGATGAAGCCTTGGGACAGGTGGTTGCCCACCGTGCCATGAGAATGGCCATTGAAAAGGCCAAGAAGAATGGTGTGGGAATTGTGGGAGTTAAGAACAGCAATCACTACGGAATTGCAGGGTACTATGCGTACAAGATTGCAAAGGAAGGCCTTGTGGGAATCAGTATGACAACATCTCGTCCGCTGGTGGCGCATACTGGCGCGATGGAAAAGTTCGTTGGCACAAATCCAATTGCCCTCGGAGCACCAATAGCGGGAGAGAAGGAGCCGTTCCTTCTGGACATGGCCACGAGCGTGGTGCCAAGCGGAAAGATTGAGGTTTACCGCAGGAAGAACAAGCCCGTGCCGGGTGAGTGGGCAATAAGCACCGAAAATGGAGAGATAATCCGTGATCCAAACGTGATTTTAAGTCCGGGCGGTGCGATTCTACCTCTCGGAGGACTGAAGGAGCTATCTGGCGGGCACAAGGGCTACGGCCTCGCAGTTCTGGTGGACATAATGAGCGGTGTGCTGATGGGCGCCACATGGAGCAGGCATGTGGGTGGAACGAGCGACAAGAGAAGCGATGTAGGACACTTCTTCATGGCCATAGACCCGGGAGCGTTCGGAGATGCGGATGAATTCAAGAAAAATATGAAGAAAATGGTGGAGGAGCTGAAAAATGCGAAGAAGCACCCGAATTTTGAGAGGATATGGGTGCATGGAGAGAAGGGCCATTTAACCATGGAGACTCGTTTGAAGATTGGAATACCCATCTACAAAAAGGTGTACGATGAGATCAATAATATTGCCAAAGAGGTGGGTGTAAAACCGCTTTCTTAAATTCACACACATCTGTTAATTTTTTAAACCTGAATCGCATGCTCCTCGCATGGAACTGAGTAATTTGGAGAAGAGAGTGCTTTTGACTCTAAAAGAGCTTGGGGGAGATGATGTAAATGTTGATGACATAGTGGCAAAAGGCTTCAGTTTGGTTGAGGTGATGAACGCACTTTCTTGGATGAAGGTAAAAGGTATAGTTAAGATTCGCGAGAGACTTGAAGTTGAATACTGTCTAAATCGCGATGAGAAGCTTCCTGAGAGAATAATATTTGACATTCTAAAAGAAAGGAATGAGATAAGCATTGAAGAGCTTTCCAAAAATTATCCGCGGGAAATTGTGGGTATAGGCATAGGACACCTGAAAAAATACGGCGTGCAGGTTGTTGATGGAAAGTTGAAATACAAAGATGTGGAAAATGAAATACTTGAAAGGGAAAAGGTTATTGAAAGAATGCGCAAAGGCTGCATAAAAGAGAGTGAATTAGATGCGAATATAATAAAAGACCTTTTGAAAAGGCGAGGATTAATAAAAAAGAAAGAGAGAATAATAAGATTTGTGACTTTAACAAGTACAGGCAAGAAAATTTTGGACGCAGGAGTGTCCATAAAAGAGGAGATAACACAGCTTACTCCTGAGCTTTTGCAGAGCGGTAAATGGCGAGACTACGAGTTGAAGAGATACGATATTACTTTATTTGCTCCTAAAATATACGGCGGACGAGTTCATCCCATGACCAGAATTGTTGAAAAAATTAGAAGAGTATTTGTGGAAATGGGCTTCACAGAGGTAGAGACTGATTATGTCACAAACGCATTTTGGGATATGGATGCTCTGTTTATACCTCAGGACCACCCTGCAAGGGAGCTTCAGGACACTTTTTATCTTAAAAAACCAAAGAAAATAAAAATTGAAGATGAGGAGTATATGGAAAAAGTCAGAAAAATGCACGAGAATGGAAATGAGCAATCTAAAGGGTGGGGCTATGATTGGAGTTTGAATTCTGCTGAGCGAGTTTTGCTTCGCACACATACAACTGTTAACTCTGTAAGATATCTCTACACACATCGTGATCCCCCGGTGCGCATGTTCTCCATAGGCCGTGTGTTCAGAAGGGAGAACATGGATTCCACGCATTTGCCAGAGTTCACTCAGATAGAAGGTATATACATGGATAAAGACGCAAATTTCAGTCTTCTTTTAGGAATTTTAAAGGAGTTTTACAGTAGAATGGGGTTTGATGAAATTCGCTTTAGACCTTCATATTTTCCATACACAGAGCCGAGTTTAGAGATTGAAGTGCTGTATCGGGGCAAGTGGCTGGAACTCGGAGGTGCCGGAATGTTTCGTCCGGAGGTTCTTGAACCCCTTGGAGTAGAGTACCCGGTTCTCGCTTGGGGCCTCGGTTTAGAGCGATTGGCAATGATCATTTTGGGCCTTAACGACATTCGCGATCTCTACATTAGTGATATAGAGTGGCTCAGAAATTCACCCATTTTGTAAGTAAAATGGGGTAAAAATATTAAATAATGGGGTCATATACATCCTCGGTGACCAGTAAAAAAGAGCGCATAGAGGAAATCAAAGAAGACTTGAGGAGATGGAATTCTGAAGGTTACGATTTAGAGCCTATATACGATAGTTTGAGAAATAAAGATGTTAAGAAATTTGTAGAGCTTTATAAAAAATATAAGCGTCTCATTCCAGAGATGAAAAGGTACGAGGCAATGCTTAGGAATCATACCGATCCAGAGGCACAGAGATACATGTCCATGTTAAAGGATCCGCTTAAATTTGAAGAGCATATTGATGAGATTGCCGAGGTTGTCAGCAGAAAGAAGGAAATTGAAGAGAGCGAAGATGAAATTTTCTCTCTCATCGCGGGAGTGAAGAGCGAGGAAGTGCAAAGTGGTCTTAATCCAAATTTCACATTTGAAAACTATATTGTTCATGATGGAAATGAGTTAGCGCACACTGCAGCAAGAAAAGTTATTGAATCCCCCGGAAGCATAAATCCTCTAATGATAATTGGAGAAAGTGGAACTGGAAAAACGCATCTTCTAAATGCAATAGGAAATGAATATTCAAAACGAGGAATCTCTGTTATCTACAAAAATGCAGAGGAAATCATTTTGAAAAAAGAGGTTATATATGACACAAAAGTTTTACTTATTGACGATTTTCACCTGCTGCTTGAACGGGAGGACATGCATCCCCTGCTGAATCTTCTTTTTGAAAACTACATGAAGGAGGAAAAGCAGATAATATTAGCATCAAATTTTAGGCTCAGTTATTATGCCATTGAACCATCACTTCGCACGAAGTTAGAATCGGGCATATCGGTTGAGTTGAAGAATCCGGATGAGAATGCAAGACTTCGCATTTTGAGATTAAAAGTTAATGAGATGAATGTGAACATAGACGATGAGGTGATTTTCTATCTCTCAAAAAACATGAGAAATATGAGTCGTTTAATATCTGCCATAAAAAAAATAGTTGCATTTTCAAGAATTCTTGGCGAAAAGCCCAGCATATCAATGGCTGCGGATATAATAAAGAGCAGAATCTCGCTTCAGCCCGGTGTAGCGTATTTGGTTGAGGAAGAGAAACCTTACAGATCAGTTGCATATATAAAAGAGACTGTAGATAGAGGTTATTCATGCACCGTTATAACAAGAATGAATCCGAACAGATTCTCAAAACTTTACAACCTCTCGGGAGATATTTACTGGCTTACCGAGCATTCTACCACACTTAAATCTGTGCCTCCAATTCTTGAGAATATAAACTATTTTGTGGAAAGTTTGATAAATAAACACAACATAATGTACATTGACGGTTTAGATTTTCTAATGAGCAAAAACTCTCCAGACTCAGTGATTCAATTCATAAGACACATAGTAGATATCATATCCGAAACTAATGCCATAATCGTTTTCTCACTGAATCCTAAGACGATAGAAGAGCGATATGTGAAGATCATGGAGCGAGAGCTTGAGCTTGCGTGATCATGTGATGGCTTTCATGCGTTCAGCCATTTTCAAAGCTGCACCATAGTTACCTTTTCTTATCATAACATACCCTAAATTGAGCAGAGCATCCTCATATTCAGGGTCAATTTTGAGCGCCTTTTTGTAGCACTCCACCGCACGCTCGTACTCCTCTCTTCTGGCGTACACATTTCCCAAATTATTCCACGCATATTTGTAATTAGGATTTATTTCTATCACTTTTTTGAACATTTTCTCAGCCATTGCTGGATTTCCAATTCTTCCGTAAGCTAATCCGAGGGTGTTTAGTATGGCAACATCGTTAGGTTTAGTCTTAAGAGCATTTTTGAGCAAATATATTGAATCGTAGTACCTCTTCTCTCTGAACGCTCGTATGCCCTCTGTGTAATAATCTTCTATACGACTATCTTTTGATGGTATTGGTATGTTCACTTCGTTGTACCTTTGTATCAAATATGACCCATACAGCGCAGAGAACAGAATTAGAAATTCTAGGGCGTGTGGAAGCTCAACTATAAATGCAACTATTGATGCAACGTACGGAATCCAAGGATTTATTCCATATTTAATATGCACAGATATTATAACTATTGATAACACCGAGGCAAATAAGAGAGAAAACGGAAGAAAAACCACCAGCGGCGCTGCTAAAAACGCAAATCCTAATAATTTAGATTTTTTGTCATATTCACCAAAAGTCTTTAATGAAATAGCAATGATAGCAATTGCCAAAGCCCCACTTACAAAGGATGTGGTGTCGTTAAATACTCCAAGTGCCCTACCACTCAAAAATCCAACAGTGGCAACATACAGAAATGCTATCAAAATTGGCAAAAATGATAATATATCCACAGGAGTTCCCAGATTATAAAGTAAGCGATTAAGTTTCTCTCCAAAACTTAGTTTTCCAGAGGTGTGTAGAGGCTCCATCTCTAAAGATTTCTTCTCTATTGTTTCTTTAGGTTTGACTACTTGTTTTATCTCTTCTTTCTTTTTAACACCATACTCCTTAGGTTTCACATCCTTCTCAATTTCTTCAAGATCTCCTGCACTAAGCTCATCCGCAGACATTGCACTCATTATTTCAACCAAATCCTCTGCACTGACCTCATCAGGCACCACTTCTTTTCTCAATATTTCAATGTCCTGCTCTCCAATCACCTGTTCCTCTTTCCTTTCCTCTGCGGCCTCTTCAATTTTTTCCTTTTCAGGAGGCTGTGATATTAGTGCGCTCAAAGATACGGACTCTTCCTGCTCAATGCTGGAGCCGCAAACTGGGCATGTGGTGGCATTGGTAGGAACAAAAGCTCCGCAGTTGGGACAAATCTTTAAAGTCTCACTCAGCTCAACTTCCTCGTTCTCCATCTCATCCTCTTTTTTAATTTCAGGAATCTTTGCACCGCAAAAGGGACACACATCTTTATTAACCACTATGGCCCCACAATTTGGGCAAACTCGTATATTCGCACTTTCATCCTCGTTTTCCGAAAGTGTGGGTATCTCGCTCACACCGAAAAATCTTTTGAGCACCTCCGTGGGGTCTTCCATGGGCTGAGGAGTCTGCAGACTCTCACCCTCAATTATGGCTCCGCATATAGGGCATGTTTTGGAAGATTTTGGAATCAGCGCTCCGCAGTGTGGACATATAACTTTGTTCAAAAAATCATCTTTGCTATCTTCATTCTCCACCTCTTTAAATTCTTCTTTTATCTCTTCTTTTTTAACAGGAGTTCCACACTTTGGGCATTTTGTGGCATTCGGCGGAACTATTGAACCACACACAGGGCATATAGTAACAAATTCATTCACTTCAGGTTCCTCAAATTCTTCAATGTACTTTTTTGCTTCATCTTTTATTTTTTTTGCAAGTTCAATTCCAATGGAATGTACCTTTGACAATTCGTTTTCATCGCTTTTTGCTATGCTCTCAATATCTTTGTATCCTGCCATGTACAGCTCTTCAGCTCTTCTCTTTCCCACGCCCCCGAGCTGCATGAGAGTTGAGATTGCTTTGTCGTATTCTGTAGGCTCATAACCACAATTTGGACATTTATCACCGTAGAACTCCGTGCCGCATCGGGGACATTTCACATATTCATTATCTATCTACAACTATTTATATCTTCTCCATAGCGTTAGGATATTGTGGGAAAACATTCCGAAAAAATTAATGTCTATGATTCTAATATACATATATGAAAGTGAAATACAAGTTCTGGTTTGAAAATGAGCGGGGCTATGTGTTTGGAAAAGGTTCTTATGAGCTTCTTAAAAAAGTCCACGAGCTCGGAAGCATCAGAAAAGCCAGCATTGAAATGGGGCTATCCTACAGACATGCGTGGGGCATGATCCAAGAAATTGAAAAAAATTTAGGTATAAAAGTGGCTAAATCAGAGAGGGGCGGCAAAAGAGGGGGCAACACTACTCTAACGGAGGAGGGTCTAAAGCTCATAAACGATTATGAAAAATACGCACAAGTGTTTGATTACATAATATATCATCCATATATCAAACCATCAATAACCGTGGATGCAATATTAGTAGAAAATTCCAAAATTTTATTGATTCGTAGAAAGCGAAATCCATACAGGGGAAAATACGCACTTCCGGGTGGTTTTGTGGAATATGGCGAAAAAACAGAAAATGCAGTGGTAAGAGAAGTTAAAGAGGAAACAGGTTTGAAAGTGGTTGTTCGCTCTCTTGTAGGAGTGTATTCGGATCCAAAGAGAGATCCTAGGGATCACACAATAACTGTAGTTTATGAAGTTCAGAGAATTGGTGGAGAATTAAAGGGTGGAGACGATGCAGCGGAGGCTCAATTCATGCCCTTATCCAAACTTCCACCTCTCGCCTTTGACCATTCAAAAATTGTGAAGGAGTACCTATCTCTTCATAGAGTGTAAATTGTACATTACTCCCGTACCCTTTAGACTCTCATGGAGCTTTCTCACAGTTTCAATGTACTCATCCATATCCTCTACCTCTTTCACTAAATCGTACTGTCCAAACACAGGACTGAATCCAAGTTCTTTCATTCTGTTCAGAATCTCTATAGGATTAGGACCCTCCGAACTGAAAAACAGCTTTATGAACACTTTCATTTGCCTCACCTCACATTATAACCAAATTTTTTAAAGGAAACTGCCTTCCTATTATCTCCTTCGCAAGTTTCAAGTTGCTTCCATTTCTTCCTATGGCCCTTGCCTTCTCGCGGGGATCCACATAAACCACAACGCTGAACTCCCCATTCTCGTTGTTTACCTTTACATTCTTAACTCCAAATCTGCGAAACACATTGTATGCAAATCTGGACAGATCAGGAGAGAACTCAATAACAATCACATTTTTCTGAAGCATTTTTCTAAGTGTCTGAATTTTTTCACCTTTGTTTTTCAGTGCCTTTTTTATGTTATGCGGTTGCACAATGAAAACTATAGTACTGTCCCATTCAATGCAATCTTTGACCTCCGCATCGGTGGCTGCTTCAAAAATGGAAATGTATCTTAGTGTCTGTGCATTGAGCTTGATGTTCATGCCTACTTCACCATGCTGCTGAGCCGTGCCTCGCCTTCTGAGACCACTGTAACTACTGAAATGCTAAATGGCTTGCCACACAGCGCACCTAACTCAAAGCCATCTCCGTCAAATTTTATTATAGGCACATTTTCTGCGTCAATCGCGTTCGGTGCGTTGCTAGCCACGATGATGACCTTCGCTTCACCCTTTTTTATAGCTTTCTTCGCCTGCTTCATTCCGAAATACATTTTTCCACTATTTATCACTTTTTTTAGCTCTTTAGCCAGTGTTTCTCTATCCATTTTTGCTCACCTCTTCTTTGGTTTGTACACCAGCACCACCGCACCCGTGCCGAGGGTGACCGGCTGGCCAATTATTATATTTTCCGCCACTCCTTTAAGCTCATCAACCTCGCCCGTGACACCAGCAGCAAGGAGATGCTTGGATGTGATCTCAAATGCAGCACGAGCAAGTACGCTCTCCTTCTGCCCAGCTACTCCATGCCTACCGATGGCTTCCACATACCCTTTGTGAGTCATCACATCAGCAACCAGCATTAGATGTCTTATATCCACGCTGAGACCCTGCTGCTGCAGAGTGTCCAATGCTTCGTTGATTATAGCATTTCTTGCCGCTTCAATTCCCAGCACTTCCATTATCTCAATTATGTTGTTAGTCCTTACGCGTTTTGCATCAACTTCCTCTATATTTAGTACCTCCCTCAGGTTTGAGCCTTGTGTGTAAATGACCCATTCTCCCCCTTCGTTGGGCTTTCTCACTATGGCTCTGGATATCCCTCTCACACCTTTCAAATTCAAGTTTAAAATTTCGTTGGAGAGCCTATTTAAATTTTTGTAGGATGGCTCAGAGAGTTTTACTTTCACATCATTTCCGGTTGTTTCAACTGTCACCTTCACCTTTATTTTGTTGAGGTTCTCCACAATGTCCTCTTTGCTCACACCCCTGTTCTTCATCTCCTCCTCGTTAGGCCTGATTATCACGGACATGTCTGTTATGTTAGTTATAACGTCCGCCACATCTTTAATCAATGTGCTTTCAATTTTGTTTGCCACACTTCTCGCGGCATCTTCATCAAATCTCAAATCTTCACGAAGATAAATGGTCATCATGGGCGTGGAAGGGTCTTTTCTTGCATCTACAATCTCTATCAATCTTGGAAGACCCAGAGTTACGTTCATCTCCGCCACACCAGCATAGTGAAAGGTTCTGAGAGTCATCTGAGTACCCGGCTCACCGATGCTTTGAGCTGCCACTATTCCCACAGCCTCGTAGGGATCCACCATTCGCTTTCTGTAAAGTTCAACCACTCTTGCAATAACCCTCTTCAACTCTGTTTTAGTAATATCGTACTCTTCCTTCGTCTTTGCTATTTTTTCAATGAGAGAGAATGGAAGCTCTATCCCATGATCCTTCAGAGCAATATTGTAAATTTCAAGCTCTTCATCATTCATGTCTCTAAACTTCTCCACCTCCATTTCTCCCTTATCTGGAAGTGTCGCGTATGCGTATTTGGACACTCTCTTAATTTCCTCACCGTTCTCTTTTCTGAATTCATAGAGAGGTATGGTGGCTATGTCCTGAACTTCTTCAACTTTCACGAGAGTTTTCAAGTTCTTTGTGGTTCTGGCAAGAACTCCTTCCATCTCCTCGTAAGGTCTTACCTCCGTTATTTTCACCCTGAAATTTGCCTCTTTTCCCTTCAAAGTTATGTATCCATAAAACGGAGGCTCTAACTTTACTGGAAAATCAAGGGCATAGTAAACGGGCGCATTGAGTTTCAAGCGCTCCACATTGTTGGGCTTATCTTTCCAAATAAGCAGTTCTTTACTCATTTCTTTCTCCTCCTTACAAGATACTCACTTCCAAACAGGTCCGTTAAGATTTCGTCCATATTCACATTCTCGCCCCAGCTGCTGCGTGTGGGATCCACACCGTCCTCTCCGTATTTAAACTGAATTACATTGCCACCGGTGTCAACTACCACTCTATCTTCCCTGACCTTCAAGTCCTCCAGAGCATTGATCAGCCTTCTCTGCATATAACCCGAGCGAGATGTACGCACAGCGGTATCAACCAGACCCTCTCTTCCGCCCATGGAGTGGAAGAAATACTCTGTTGGAGTCAAGCCTTTCTTGTATGAGGATTCCACAAATCCCCTCGCTTTAGCGCCCAAATCTCCGCGTTTGAAATGCGGAAGCGTGCGGTCCTGATATCCACGATGCAATCTCTGGCCTCTAACAGACTGCTGGCCTATGCTTCCTGCCATCTGAGATAGATTAAGCATGGATGCACGAGCACCGCTTCTTGCCATTATGACCGAGGAATTTTCAAGACCAAGATAGCGGGCAGAAATCTTACCCGCCTCATCTCTAGCCTTTGCAAGAACACTCATTATCTCCATCTCAAGGGTCTCTTCAACGGTTCTTCCGGGAGCCGGTTGAAGCAAACCTCTTTTGTAAGTATCTATCAGCTCTTCAACCTTCTTCTCAGCCTCCTCTATAACAGCAAGAATCTGCCTCTTTGCATCCTCGGGTATGTCTTCATCATCAATGCCCGTTGAAAATCCACGATAGGATATCACTCCCACAGCCAATCTGGTTAAGTCATCAATGAACTTTCTGCCCAGCTGAGTATTCATTTTGGCGATTCTATCAAGTATTTTACCTTTGAAAGAGCCTATCGCGTTTTCGTCAATGGTTCCTGAAATCAGCTTCCCGTCTCTTATTACCACATAAGCATCAATGGGGCATTTCTCAAACACGCATTTGCCACCACAGACAGAAGGATCGCATATTTTGCTTTTGAACTCCATGTTTAAGCCCTTCGGAAGAATGAGCGAGAATAGCTCTTTCCCATAGTAATACTCTTTGCCCTTCTCAATATGCGGCTCAGGTAATTCATCGTAGTTGATGTAGGAAAGAATGTGTATGGCCTCTTCCCTCGTGAATTTTGGATTGTTATGTGTGAGCAGAAACATCGCAGTTATATGGTCGTGTATGCCACCTATTATAGGTCCACCAAATCTTGGAGATAGAACATGCTCCTGCACAAGCATGAGGATTCTGGCTTCAGCCCTTGCCTCTTCACCCTGTATCACATGAAGGTTCATCTCGTCACCATCAAAATCAGCGTTGTAAGGAGGACAAACTGCAAGATTGAACCTGAACGTGCGATAAGGCATCACTTTTACTAAATGTCCCATCATACTCATTCTGTGCAAGGATGGCTGCCGATTGAATAGCACTATATCGCCATCGGTAAGGTGTCTCTCCACCACCCATCCGACCTCAAGCTTCTTCGCCACGGTTTCAGCGTTGGTGGATGTTATTTTTATTCTTCTGCCATCCGAGCGAATCACATAGTTTGCTCCCGGCACATACTTTCCATTCACAGGCTCAGGCTCTGGACCGCGAAGCACTATTTCTCTCATCTTCTCTATGTTTTGCTCAGTTACTGCAATTGGAACTGTGAGCTCACGAGCAGCTTTTATTGGAACACCCACTTCATTTATTGATAGAAACGGCTCAGGAGATATCACAGTTCTTGATGAAAAGTTAACTCTCTTACCAGATAAATTGGACCTGAACCTTCCCTCCTTTCCTTTCAATCTCTGCACGAGAGTTTTTAGAGGTCTGCCTGAGCGGTGCCTTGCAGGCGGTATTCCCGCAGTTTGATTGTCAAAATAAGTTGTGACGTGGTACTGGAGCAGTTCCCAGAGGTCCTCTATTATAAGCTGCGGTGCACCGCTATCTCTATTTTCTCTTAGCCTCTGGTTTATTCTTATAATGTCCACCAGTTTGTGGGTTAGGTCATCTTCGCTTCTCTCTCCAGTCTCAAGGGTAATTGTAGGACGCATGTTCACCGGTGGAACCGGAAGCACGGTGAGAACCATCCACTCAGGTCTGGCAGTTTCAGGATTTATTCCAAGGAGCGGTAGGTCCTCATCTGGAATTCTCTCAAGTCTCTCTCTAACCTCCTTCGGAGTGAGCTTTCTGCCCTCTTCTCTGAATGTGGTGGGTTTGTCAAGGGCTATCTTCTTCTGCTCCGCTCCGCAGTGAGGACATATTGGACGCGAGGCTGCCTCGTCAATTATTCTCTTGTATATAACGAAAAGCTGCATTGGCGAGGCGCCCATTCTCTTAGCCTCTTCAATCTTTTGTTTGTATATTTCAATTTCCTCATCTTTAAGCTTTATTCTGCCGCATTCGGAGCAGGTAGCATCTAAGTAATTCTTTATGTTCTTCACATAACCAACATGGATTACGGGCATGGCAAGCTCTATGTGCCCAAAATGCCCGGGACATTCATCAACTTTTCCGCCGCATGTTTTGCACCGCAAGCCCGGTTCAATTACGCCCATGTGAAGGTCCATGAGGCCCTTATCTATTGGAAAACCATCATCGTCGTAGGTATCTGCTGTGATAACCTTAACAGTGCTCATCTTTCTTATTTCATCGGGTGACAGGAGAGCAAACTTTATTGAGTTTATTCTTTTTGTTATTCCGAAAGCTCTCATTTCATATCACCTACCCTAAGTCTCATTATTACTCCAAGCGAGGCCAATTCGTCCCTCATCAACTTGAATGCATAGCTCGTCTCAATGGGATAAATATTGGTTGTATTTCCGCAAACTGGACATCTGAGTATACCTTTCTTTCTATCGTAAATTGCAACATGACCGCACTCTGGATTTCCGCACACATAAAGAATTGTGCCATCTGAGTTGTCCAACAACCTGTCTTTGATAACCATCGCTGCACCATGTCCAATGAGTGTATCTCTTTCCATCTCTCCAAATCTCAAGCCTCCCAGTCTTGAGCGGCCTTCTGTGGGCTGCCTAGTTAAAATCTGAACATGGCCCCGTGACCTCGCATGGAATTTTCCTGCGACCATGTGATGCAACTTCTGGTAGTAAATCACACCCACAAATATATCAGCTTCAATTTTTCTGCCTGTTATTCCATCGTACATTACCTCTCTGCCAGAATACTTGAATCCATGCTTAACCAGTGCCTCTCGCAGTGCCTTCTCAGGGTCTCCGCTGAATACAGTTCCATCAACAAATTTACCTTCAAGAGATGCAACCTTTCCACCAATCATCTCAAGAACATGACCCACGGTCATTCTTGAGGGTATACCGTGAGGATTCACTATCAAATCAGGAATAACACCGCTCTCAGTGAAGGGCATGTCCTCCTGAGGCACTATGGCACCCACAACTCCCTTCTGGCCATGGCGCGATGCAAATTTATCACCCAGCTCTGGAATGCGCTCATCTCTAACTTTTACTTTCACCAAGCGAGAGTTGTTCTCACTCACAGTTAGAAAAACGGAATCAACCCACCCCTCTTCTTCAGGACGCATTGTAACGCTGCTCTCTCTTCTCTTCTGCGGACCTAATAGCTCCATTTCCTCGTCTAAAAACCTTGGAGGTGAGGTCTTGCCAATAAGCACATCTCCACCCTTTACATAAACTTCGGGAGCGATTATTCCATCATCGTTCAAAAGCCTATAAGCATCTTCGCTCATCGCACCCCTAACATCTGGGCTGGGAATCTCAAACCTGTCTTCCTGTCCACCCGGATATCTTCGTTCCTCGGATTTGTAAGTTCTGAAGAAAGTGCTTCTTCCAAAACCTCTTTCCACGGATGCTTTGTTCATCACAATTGCATCCTGCATATTGTATCCGTGATATGATATAACTGCCACCACGGCATTCTGTCCAGCAGGCCTTTTAGTGAAATTCACAAAGTCCATTGTCTTTGTGCGAACCAGTGGAGCTTGGGGATAGTGCAAAAGGTGGCCCCGTGTATCCGGTCTGCGTCTGTAATTTGCCGTGGATAGTCCAAGGGACTGTTTAATCATCGCTGCACCCATGGTGATACGAGGCGATGCATTGTGATGTGGATACGGCACACTTCCCGCAACCACGCCCAATATTAGGAGAGGATCAATCTCAAGATGCGTGTGCTCTTTCGTCAATAAATTTTCCACAGAAAATGTGCGGCCGCAGTGCTTGCATTTAAGCATGATGTTATCCTCGCCCGGATTTACCCACTCAACGTCGTTTCTTCCTAAAACAGTGTTACAATGCATGCAACGCTCAGGCACATCGTAAGCATAAACGGCCACGTAAGCGTTTTCTTCCTCTTCAGCGTCAATCCACTCAACAATTCCTTCCTTGACCAAATCATCAATAGTTTTCTTTCCTTCCTTTAGACTCTCCCTAATCTTATCGTTATACTTTAATTTTCCATTTTCAACCACAAGCAACGGTCTCCTTATTCTTCCACGGTCACTGTTTATTATAACTTCATTTGTTATGTCATCGTATCGTATATTTACCTGATGAGAAATTAATCCTTTTCTTCTGCGAGTTCTTATCTCATTGGTCAGATCAGCTCCATCTCTTATGTAACCCACGAGATTCCCATTAAGATACACTCTCGCAAATCCTTCCTTCTCAACTTTCATCTCTTTAACTCCAAGACTTCTGAGAATCTTAATCACATTTTCTTCTGGATAGCCTTCTGCCACATCTATCGCAAGTGCTGCATTCTTCACCAAACCGCAATTCTGACCCTCTGGGGTTTCATTTGGACATAGGCGCCCCCACTGAGTAGGGTGCAAGTCTCTCGCTTCAAAATGCGGTTGAGAGCGCGTGAGCGGAGAAATTACTCTGCGAAGATGACTTAGCGTGCTCATGTGTGAGGTTCTATCCAGCAACTGGGATACTCCAGTTCTTCCCCCCACCCAGTTTCCAGTGCTCATAGCGTGCATTATCTTCTGAGTTAGCACGTCCTGACGCACAGCAGCTCGTATTCTAATGCCTTTCTTCCTGTTGTATGTCCTTTCAAGCTGGTATTTGAGGTCCTTCATCAGAGCATCAAAAGCCGTTCTGAATAGTTCTTCAAGAAGGTCTCCTGATAACTTCAGGCGCTTGTTAGAGAGGTGGTCCTTATCGTCCGGCTTTCTTAAATCTAAATGCAATTCAAGAACTCTGCGAGCCATTCTACCGAGATAATAGGCTTTTTTAAGTCTGTCCTCTTTGGTTGTGCCAAGATGAGGTAGAAGTGAGGTATCCAGAATTTGTGCAATCTTTTTCTCCCTATACTCTTTTGCCTGCCCGGCAGCAAATCTCTTTTCCAGATAGTCTATTGCGTCATCCTTAGTTCTTATTCCGTTAGGCGGATACAAATCTGAGTTCTCTGCTTCTTCTATGTTTGCCATTACTATTACACTCATCTTTTCATGGCTTACTATTGCCCTGTATATCTCGTCATCACGCTCAAGACCCAAGGCTTTCAATATTATTATGAGAGGTATGCTTCCAGCCACAGCAGGAACGGATACGGTTAGTATTCCATCAACCTTCTTTTCAATGGTGGTAAGAGCTCTGTAACCACCCTTTTGAGAGAAAACCTTTGCAACTTCAAT
The DNA here is from genome assembly GCA_964425415.1 of uncultured Thermoplasmata archaeon. GTDB lineage: Archaea > Thermoplasmatota > Thermoplasmata > Thermoplasmatales > Aciduliprofundaceae > JAADDK01. The sequence continues at coordinate 25,511 of CAYRMJ010000008.1, forward strand.
TGTTGCATTGTACTTCTCTTCTTTCTCCACAAGCACCCTATTTGGCGCCAGATCCTCAAGGGATATAAGCGCCTTTTCACTCCCCCCAATTATGAAATAGCCACCTGGATCATCAGGGTCCTCTCCAACATACTGCAACTTTTTACGATATGACCAAGTTAAAATGCTCTTATCTTTGGATATCTCATCAAGATACGCATCTATGTTATCTTCATGAATGGTGCATATTTTGGATTTGACCATCACCGGAAACTCTCCAATTTTTATTTTTTCAGGCTCATGCTCTGTACACCTTCCGTCTGAATCGCATTCTTCCACAGTTACATATAGATAAAGAGGTGCTAGATAGCTCATATCTCGCAATCTTGCTTCCATAGGTGTGATCTGAACAGTAGCTCCGGTTGCTTCCTTTATTTCGGGCTTTCCTATTGAGATTGTGGGTGCAGGATCCAGTTCTCCTTTCTCATTTATTCTGCCAAATTTTATTCTTATCTTTTTACCTCCAGTCTTTGTTGCATCCAAGGTCATCATACCCGGTGGGTCCTCATCAGTGACCTTAGTAGTGTCTACAATCTGCTGCATTATGCTGTTAACATTGTCTGGGGTTGGAATCAAGTCATTGTACGATGCTATATGGTGATTTACAACGCTCTTTTTAAACAGGGCATCTACAATTGCACGCATATTCATTCACCTTTTTCAATCCCTTATCACCACTCTATACACAACAGTCTTGCCAGCAGTGGGACTTTTCCTTACAATTTTTATAAGACTCCCCACTGGAATGTGTCCATAGTTTCGCTCCAAAATTCTAAGCACAGGATCACTTTTTTTGATTTTGGGGAGATTTTCTTTTTTAACATTTAACTCCCGCAAAATCTCTTCCTCTTCCTCCGCTGGCACTAAATAATGCTCCGGAACAAGCTCGTGCTCGAGCACATTGAATGTCATCTTTTCATCACCTCATGAGGGCACGGGCCTGCGGGGAATCGAACCCCGGACCACCTGGTTAAAAGCCAGGTGCTCTACCAAGCTGAGCTACAGGCCCATTGGACTATGTTCGGACAATAGGGTTATATATTTAAAGTTTGTCTTTAGGGCGGAGTTACAATCTAAAAAGGTATAAAATTTTGATTATATAAGAGTGAAAAAGGGAAGGAAATAGAGGTATGAAAACAGGGAAAATTAATAGGATTGTGGATGAGAGGGTGCAG